>VBAF01000128.1:4450-6390 GCA_005884705.1 Alphaproteobacteria bacterium | reverse complement strand
CGCACCGTCTCCAGCCGCACGCCGGACGCGCCCTGGGCGAGGCTGGCGAGCTTGAGCGCCATCATCAGCCGCGCGATGGGTACCGGCATCGGCGCGCCGGCGCCGGCCGAATGCGACAGCACGATGTTGCGCTGGAGGGTCGCCAGGTCCGCTGGCGGGATGTGGACGTTGGCGAGCTTTCCGAAGCCGGTGTTGATGCCGTAGACCGGCTCGCCTTTGGCGATGATCGCCGACACCGCCGCCGCGGAGCGTTCGATCGCGGGGACGCAAGCCGGATCGAGCCAGGGCACGGCGCCGCGATAGACGGCGCGCCAGTCGCCGAGCGTCATCGCGCCGGGCTTCATCGGCCCTTCCAGATCCGCTGATGCAGCGGCGTGAAGCCGATGCGGTAGACCAGCTCGGCCGGCCGCTCGATGTCCCAGATCGCCAGATCGCACGACTTGCCGGCTTCGAGGCTGCCGACCCGGTCGAGCCGGCCCAGCGCTTTCGCGGCGTGGCGCGTCACGCCGAGCAGGCATTCGTCCACGGTGAGCCGGAAGAAGGTCGCCGCCATGTTCAGGGTCAGCAGCAGCGAGGTGAGCGGCGAGGTGCCGGGATTGGAATCGCTGGAGATCGCGATCGCCACGCCATGCTTGCGCAACAGATCGATCGGCGGCTTCTGCGTCTCGCGCAGGAAATAGAAGGCGCCCGGCAGCAGCACGGCGACCGTGCCGGCCTGCGCCAGGGCTTGAATGCCCGCTTCGTCGGCATGTTCGAGATGGTCGGCCGACAGAGCGCCGAAGCGAGCGGCGAGTTGGGCGCCGCCCAGGGTGGTGAGCTGCTCGGCGTGCAGCTTGACCGGCAGGCCGAAGCCGCGCGCCGTCTCGAAGACGCGCGCCACCTGTTCGGGCGAGAAGGCGATCGATTCGCAGAAGGCGTCAACGGCATCGGCGAGGCCCGCCTTGGCGACAGCCGGCATCTGGCAGTCGCAGACATCGGCGATGAAGGCGTCCTTGTCGCCCTTGGCCTCGGGCGGCAGGGCATGCGCGCCGAGGAAGGTCGTGACGACCGACAAAGGCAGCACCTCGCCCAGCCGGCGCGCCACCCTCAAGGACTTCATCTCGCTGTCCGTATCGAGGCCGTAGCCGGATTTGATCTCAAGCGTCGTGACGCCGTCGCGCATCAAGGCTTCGACGCGCCTCTTGGCCGAAGCGAGCAACGTATCTTCGCTCGCCTTGCGGGTCGCGCGCATGGTCGAGACGATGCCGCCGCCGGCGCGCGCGATCTCGTCGTAGCTCGCGCCCGCCAGGCGCAATTCGAATTCATGCGCGCGGTTGCCGCCATAGACGATGTGGGTGTGGCAATCGACCAGGCCGGGGGTGATCCAGCGGCCGTCGCAGTCCACGGTCTCCGCCGCCTCGAACGCCGTCGCGTCGGCTTCGGCGCCGGCATAGACGATGCGGCCGTCCTTCGATGCGATCAGCCCTTTGTCGATGAGGCCGAGGCCGGATGCCATGGTGGCGAGCCGCGCGCCGCGCCAGACGCGATCACACTTCATGCCGCGAGCATAGTGTCAGGGATCGATCAGCACACCGGGATTCATCATGCCCTTGGGATCGAGCGCGCGCTTGGCGCCGCGCAGCGCCTGGGCGAACAGCTCGGGCCGCTGCTTGTCGTAGAACGGCCGGTGAAAGCGGCCGACCGCGTGATGATGCGTGGTCGTGCCGCCATGCTCGACCGCGGCGGCGGTGCAGGTCGACAGCACCTCCATGAACTGCTCGAGCCCCTTCGCCTTGTCGACCACGCCGCCGAAGGTGAAGTAGAGGCACGGTCCATCGGGATAGACGTGCGTGAAGCGGCAGGTGACGGTGCCGTCGCGGCCGGTCACGCGCTTGATCGTGTCCTTGGTGATCCTGGTGATCTTTTGGTGGAAGTCGGGCACGCGTTCCCAGGTCATCGAG
>VBAF01000128.1:0-4409 GCA_005884705.1 Alphaproteobacteria bacterium | reverse complement strand
TCGCCGTAGTGCGGCGCACGGATGAAGCGGTTGCGCCAGGCGCCGGCTGCGCCGGAGCGATGGGCGTTCGCGTCGTCGGGATCGGACTGGTCGGCGATGCCGCCGTGGTCAGCGCAGATCTCGAGCGCCCGCTTCATCCAGGCGTCGAGCGGGTGGTCGGCCGATTCGAAGGCGAGAACGAGCACCGCTTCCTCGTTGGTCCACGGGATGTTGGGTAGCGCCTCGCGGGCCTCGAGCAGGCGGCAGTTGGCGGGATAGAGGCCCGCCTGGGTGATGCCGCGTACCGCGTCGGCGCCGCTGAAGAAGGTCTTGAAGCGCACGCTGGCCGACGAGCGGAAGGTCGGCTTGCGGCGCAGCCGCACCCAGGCCTCGGTGATGATGCCCAGGATGCCCTCGGAGCCCAGCACCATGCGGTCGGGGCTGGGCCCGGCGCCGGAGCCGGGCAGGCGGCGGCTCTCCATCGCGCCGGCCGGCGTGATCATCCGCGTGCTTTCGACGAAATCATCGATGTGGGTGTAGAGCGTCGCGTAGTGGCCGCCCGAGCGGGTGGCGATCCAGCCGCCCAAGGTCGAGCAGCGATAGGCCTGCATGTAATGCCGCATGGTGAGCGGCGTCTTGCGCAAGCCATCCTCGATCGCCGGGCCATAGATGCCGCCTTGGAGGCGCGCGGCCTGGCTCACATCGTCGACCTCGAGGATCTTGTCCATATGGCGGGTCGAGATCGTCACCACCTTGTCGAACGCGGCATCGGGCTCGATGCCCTTCACCACCGACGAGCCGCCGCCGTAGGGAATCGCCTTGGCGCCGATCGAATCGCACCATTCCAGCACACGCACGATGTCCTGCTCGTTCTCGGGGAAGGCCACGGCGTCGGGCGGGTTGGGCACCTGGCGCCTGAACATGCGCCAGGTGTCGAAGCCCGCCTTGCCGTAGGAATGCTCGAGCCGCGTCAGGTGATCGGTGCGCACCATCGCCTGCAGCGCCGCCGGCACGTCGATCCGCGGCTTGCGCAGGGTGATCTCCTCGGGCTTGGGCGCCGGCGTGACGTCGAAGCCGGGCAGCCGATAGCGCTCGGCGACCTCGGCCTCCCAGGGCTTCAGCTCGTCGGCCGACAGGTCCTCGTCGGCATAGCCCCAGGCATAGAACTTCTTCTGGCGTCGCATGACGTTTCCTTTTTTGCCACCCGTGTCAGGCTCACGTCGATTTCACGCCGCGAAGGCGATGGGACGGCCGCTGCCCTTGATCTGGGTGCGATGCATGATGCGGCGCGCCTCGCCGTCGAACGGATCGCGGCGGTGCATGGTCGAGCGGTTGTCCCACATCACCAGATCGCCCAGCCGCCAGACATGCTGGTAGAGGAACTGCGGCTGCGTGACGTGCGCCCACAGATCCTCGAGCAGCGCGTCGGACTGCTCGCGCGAGAGTCCTTCGATGAAGGAATTGCGGCGGCGGCCGAGATAGAGCGTCGGCCGGCCATTCGAGGGATGTTTCAGGATCGCCGGATGCCAGGCGCCGGGTGCCTTCATCGGATCGTCGGTCGGGGTCACGCCTTTGCGCAGATAGCCGCCGGAATTGTAGGTGCCGTCATGCTTGACCCGGCGCCCCGCGAGACGGCGCCGCAGCTCGGCCGGCAGCGCATCGCAGGCGGCCTGCATGCCGCAAAACCAGGTGTTGCCGCCGCTCGGCGGGATCTCCAGAGCGTAGAGCATCGAGGCATCGGGCGGCGTGTCGAGATAGCTCATGTCGGTGTGCCAGACCGCCTCGCCGGCGCCGAGCGCGCCGATCGGATCGCCGTTCTTGTCGAGCACGTTCGACACGACATAGACCTCGGGATAGCCCGGCGGGCTGATGCGGCCGCGCTCCTGGTTGGGCGGCGGATCGAGCGCGCCGAAGCGCCGGCTGAAGGCCAGCAGGTCGTCGTCGCCGAGCGCCTGGCCGCGCAGCAGGATCACCGAGTTCTGGTGCCAGGCGCGCTCGACCGCGGCGAACTCCGCCTCGCTCATGCGCTTGAGGTCGACGCCCATCACCTCCGCGCCGACCGCGGGACTGAGCGGCCGCAGCGTCACAGCCATCGTTTCCTCCATGCCGTTGCTGGCGATGATCGACCGGGCGCGGCGGGCGATCAAGCGCCCAAGACGTGGCGCAGCCAGCTCGAAAGCTTGTCGGCGATCGCCGGCGCGATCGGGCCGGCGAAGCCGGGATCGGTCGGGCCGGTCACGAGTTTCAGGTTATGGCTGACCGCCGGTGCGACCAGCACTTCGCCGGGCTTGTCGCGACGGCCGAGCGCGTCGATCAGCGGCTGGATCTCCGCCATCGGCATGATCTGCGCGTCGGCCCCGCCGTGCAGCAGCAGGCAGGGCGAGTCGAAGGCGAGCACCGCCTGGGCGGGATCGAAGGTCAGCGCGCCGCGGAAGAACGGACCGGCATAGGCCGGGAAGACCAGCCGCAACTCCGCCGCCGTGTCGTCCGGCACGTGCCCGGTCGCGAGCGTTGCCTTCATCACCCGCTCGGCCTCGGCGCTGAGCTGCGGCGCGCCGCGCGCGATCTGCTCGCGCACGATGTCGACCAGCCTCCGGCCCGGCGTGCCGGCCACCACCATCGCATAGGGCGCGCGCTTGCCCATCGCCGCGGCGGCGGCGAGCGACAGCAGGCCGCCCTCGCTGTGGCCGAACAGCGCCGTCGCATAGGGCTTGATCTCGTCATGCCGCAGCAGCTCGGCGTGGGCCGCCAGCACGTCGCCGACATAGTTGTCCCAGGCGAAGAAGCGCTCCTGCGCCCCGAGGTCGGCCGGAACCTGGCCCGACGAGGCGGCGACGCCGCGCTTGTCGTAGCGCAGGGTGGCGATGCCGTTGTCGGCCAGCAGCCCGGCGATCTGCTTCAGCAGATCGATCCTGATTGGCAGCAGCGCGTTGTTGCCGTCGCGGTCGGTCGGGCCGCTGCCGCCGACCAGCACCACGCCCGGCACCTTCTGCAGCTCGCTGACCAGCGGCAACAGCAGGGTGCCGCTCAAGGCGATGCCGCCCTTGCCTTTGAATGACAGCGCCCGCGGCCTGGTGCCGATCGGGTATTTCTGCGCCGCCGCCGGCGGCGCGGCGAGCGCGGCGGCCCCGGCGAGCAGCGCCCGCCGCCTCATGTCCCGTCGCCGGGCCTCGCCTGGCCGCTAACGCCGCGCATGTGCCGGCCGCCGATGATGTGGACGTGGAAGTGAAAGACGACCTGGTTGGCGTCGGCCCCGTGATTGGCGACCAGCCGGTAGCCCGACTCGTCGAGCCCGAGCACCGCCGCCGTCCGGCCGACCGCCCGCCAGAAGCCGGCGATCAGCGCGTCGGGCGCGGAGGCGCAGAAGTCGGCGTTCGAGACGTATTCGCCCTTGGGCACCACCAGGACATGGATCGGCGCGGCCGGATGGATGTTGTCGAAGGCCAGCGCGTGCTCGTCCTCGTACACCTTGGTGCAGGGCGCCTCGCTGCGCAGGATCTTGGCGAAGATGTTATTGCGGTCGTACGGCGGCAAGACGAGATCCTTCGCGACGCTCAGGATGAAGGCTTCGCCTTCATTTCTGCTTGCGCGCGGCCTTCTCGGCAAGACCGCTGAGGCCTTCGCGGCGCGCCAGCTCTTTCCAGACCGCCGGTGGCTTGACGCCGGTCGCCGCCCACAGGGTCAGCAGATGGTAGAGCACGTCGGCGCTCTCGCCGACCAGCTTCGGCTTGTCGCCGCGGATGCCCTCGATCAGCGCTTCGACTGCCTCTTCGCCGAGCTTCTTGGCGATCTGCTGGCGACCGCGGCTGAACAGGCGGGCGGTGTAGGAGGTCTCGGGGTCGGCGCCCTTGCGACTGTCGATCACGGCATAGAGACGGTCGAGCACGTGCTCGCCGGCAAAGCCGTTCTCCTGGCGCTTCTTGCGCGCCTTCCTGTTCGCTTTTTTCTTCTTGGCCATAGGAGGGGTACTCTCGACGCCTCTTGGATGGGCGCTGCGACCCATCTTACGCCAAAATCACGCGATGCGCGAGATTTGACGGATAGGAACGCCGGCACGTGCGAGATGTTCCTTGGCCTGCGCGATGGTGAACGCGCCGAAATGGAAGATCGAGGCGGCGAGCACCGCCGAGGCGCCACCCTGCTTCACGCCCTCGACCAGGTGGTCGAGCGTGCCGACGCCGCCCGAGGCCACGACCGGCACCGGCACGGCATCCGAGACGGCGCGTGTGAGTTCGAGATCGAACCCAGACTTGGTGCCGTCGCGATCCATCGAGGTCAGCAGGATCTCCCCGGCGCCGTGGTCGGTCATGCGGCGCGACCAGTCGACGGCGTCGATCCCCGCGCCCTTGCGCCCGCCATGGGTGAAGACTTCCCATTTGCCCGGCGCCGTCCGGCGGGCGTCGATCGCCACCACGATGCACTGGTCGCCG
>VBAF01000127.1 GCA_005884705.1 Alphaproteobacteria bacterium | reverse complement strand
AACGCCGGCATCAAGGTCGCGACCGTGGCGCCCAAGGAAGGCGTGCCGATGTACATCTCGGGCTTCTCGGTGCCGAAGAACGCGCCCAGCAAGGACGGTGCCTATGCCTGGCTCAACGCCATGATGGCCGCCTCGGCCCAGGAAAACTTCGCCATCGACATGGGCTACAACCCCACGGTCACCCACGCCAAGGTTGCGCCGGACCTGCAGGCGCG
This sequence comes from Alphaproteobacteria bacterium, assembly GCA_005884705.1. Classification (GTDB taxonomy): domain Bacteria; phylum Pseudomonadota; class Alphaproteobacteria; order Reyranellales; family Reyranellaceae; genus Reyranella. Next base: position 4,650 of record VBAF01000127.1, on the reverse strand, counting down.
CATCGGCTTCAGCGAAGAGGAGCAGAAGCGCCTGGTCGATCTCGACTACGGCTACATGGGCAAGAACGACATCGACTTCCAGGACTGGTGGAACAAGTCGTTCAAGGGATGACCGACGCGGCAATCATCGTACAGCGCCCCGCCGGCCAGAGACGGTGGAGCGAAGGATTGACGGCGTCGGCCCTGATCGGGCCGGCGACGATCTTCATTGCGGTCTGCCTGCTGGCGCCGCTCGCCATCCTGCTGCGCTACAGCCTGAACGACTTCGTCCCGGCCAAGAAGATGATGGTCGAGGCAGTGACCATCGCCAACTACGTCAAGTTCTTCACCGACCCCTACTACACGACGATCCTGGGCACGACCGTGCGCATCGCGGTGACGGTGACCGTCGCCTGCCTGATCATCGGCTTCCCGCTCGCCTATGTCGTGGCGCGCACCCAGAGCCGTTTCAAACACCTGCTGATCATCGCCATCGTGCTGCCGCTGTTCGTCGGCAACGCGGTGCGCGCGGCCGGCTGGATGGTGGTGTTCGGCAGCAAGGGCTTCTTCAATTCGGCCCTGATGGGGCTCGGCCTGATCACGACGCCGTTCGAGATCATGTTCACCGAGAAGGCGGTGATCATCGGCATCATCGCGGTGAATTTGCCCTTCATGGTGCTGTCGCTGCAGAGCGTGATCGAGAGCATCGACCGGGCGGTCGAGGAGGCCGCCTTCAGCCTGGGCGCGCCGCCGCTCACCATGTTCCGCCGCGTGCTGTGGCCGCTCGCCCTGCCCGGCATCCTGGCCGGCACCATCCTGACCTTCATCCTGGCGATGAACGCCTACGCCACGCCCTTCCTGCTGGGCGGTCCGCTGTTCAAGATGATGGCGCCGGTGATCTACAATGAGTTTACACAGAAGACGAACTGGCCGTTCGGCGCCGCTATCGCCTTCATCCTGATGGCGGTAACCCTCAGCCTCACCGTAGCGGCCAACCTGCTCCTGCAACGCCGCGCCGCCGCCACCCGCTAGAACCAGAATCGAGGGCCTCATGGCCGATGACAACCGCACGCGCCGCTTCGCCGTCCTGATCGACGCCGACAACACCTCGCCCCGGATCGTCGCGGGCCTGTTCGAGGAGATCGCCAAGTTCGGCGAGGCGAGCTCGCGCCGCATCTACGGCGACTTCTCGAGCCCACGCTCCAAGGGCTGGGCCGACGTGCTGCAGAAATACGCGATCGATCCCTACCAGCAGTTCGCCTACACGACCGGCAAGAATGCCTCCGACATAGCCCTGGTGATCGACGCCATGGACCTGCTGCACAGCGGCCGGTTCGACGGCTTCTGCCTGGTCTCGTCGGACAGCGATTTTACCCGGCTCGCCTCGCGCCTGCGCGAGGAAGGCGCCGACGTCTACGGCTTCGGCGCCCGCAAGACGCCGGAAAGCTTCCGCCAAGCCTGCCGGCGCTTCATCTACACCGAGAATCTGGTGCCCGAGGCGCCGGCCTCGAGCGCCGGTGGCGAGAGCGCGCCGCCAGCGCGCCAGCCGGCAAGCGCCGCCGTCGCGATCCTGAACAAGGCGATCGCGCAAATGGACACCGAGGATGGCTGGGTCGGTTTGGGCAACGTCGGCCAGCGGCTGGCCAACATCGCCTCCGACTTCGATCCGCGCAGCTACGGCTTTCGCAAGCTGAGCGACCTGGTTCGCGGCACCGGTGTGTTCGAAATGGATCAGCATGACGGCCGAACCGTGCGCATCCGGGCCAAGGCGGCGGCGCCGCCCGCCAGGACGCGCGCCAGGGGCGGTTCCAAGGTGGTTGGCGCGGTGGTCGACTGAGCTATTTCGCCCGTTGCCACTGCCGCCGCGAGCGCCTAGGTCTGCGGGCCAGGGGCAGTGGCAAGAATACAGGCAGGGAAGGTCTCGTTTGACCGGTAGTCGACAGGGGCACGGCGTCGCCGCGCCGGCAGAAGCGCGTCCGTGGCCGCAAATTCTCGCGCGCTATCGCGATCCCAGCACCGGCCGCGGCGTGCTGGAGATCGCCGTTACGGTCCCGCCGCTCGCGGCCCTTTGGGCGCTCGTCTGGGCGGCGGTTCATTTCGGTTACTGGTGGCTCGGCCTTCTGCTCGCCGTGCCGGCCGCCGGGTTCCTGGTGCGGCTGTTCCTGATCCAGCACGATTGCGGCCACGGCTCCTTCTTCCGCCATCGGCTGGCCAATGACTGGATCGGACGGATCGCCGGCGTGGTGACGCTGACGCCCTACGGGCTGTGGCGCCGCGCCCATGCCATCCATCACGCGAGCACCGGCAATCTCGACCGCCGCGGCTTCGGCGACATCGACACGCTGACCGTCGAGGAATACCGGGCGCGTTCGTTCTGGGGGCGGCTGCGCTATCGCCTGTACCGCCATCCGCTGGTCATGTTCGGCGTCGGCCCGGCCTATCTCTTCCTGCTGCAGCATCGCCTGCCGGTCGGCCAGATGCGCGCCGGCTGGCGCCCTTGGGCGAGCGCCATGGCGACCAATCTCGCGATCGGGCTGGCCGCCGCCGGCCTGATCTGGCTGATCGGCCTGCCGGCGTTCGTGCTGGTCCACCTGCCGATCATGCTGCTCGCGGCGTCGATGGGCGTCTGGCTGTTCTATGTCCAGCACCAGTTCGAGCTGACGAGCTGGGACCGTACCGACGCCTGGAAGCCCCAGATGGCGGCGTTGCACGGCAGCTCGCACTACGACCTGCCGGCCTTCCTGCGCTGGTTCACCGCCAATATCGGCATGCACCATGTGCATCACCTGAACAGCAACATCCCGTACTACCGGCTGGCGCGGGTGCTGCGCGACCATCCGGAGCTGCGCGATATCGGCCGGCTGACCGTGTCACAGAGCCTGCGCTGCGTCCCGCTCGCGCTGTGGGACGAGAGCCGTCGGCGCCTGGTCTCGTTCCGCGACATCGGACGCTAGGGACATGCATATCGGCCTGATCGGTGGCATCGGGCCGGCCGCGACCGATTTCTACTATCGCGGCCTGATCGACCGTCACGTCGCCGCGGGCATTCCGCTCGACTGCACCATCGCCCACGCCGACGTGCGCGAGATGTCGCGCAACCTCAATGCAAAAACGCCGGCCCGGCAGGCCGCGATCTTTGCCGGCCTGATCGAGCGGATGAAGAGGTCCGGCGCCGAGGCCGCGGCCGTGACGTCGATGGGCGGCCATTTCTGCATCGACGAGTTGCTGCCGATCTCGCCCTTGCCGCTTGTGCACGGCATCCACGCCGTCGATGCCGCGATCAAGCGGTCCGGCCTCAAGAAGATCGGCGTGCTGGGCACGCGCACTGTCATGGAGACCAAACTTTACGGCGGCGTCTCCTCGGCCGAGCTGATCGCGCCCGAGGGCGAGATGTTCGGCCGGGTCGGCGACACCTATTCGGCGATGGCGACCATCGGGCGGGTCACCGACGCGCAGCGCGAGGTCTTCTTCGCAGCCGGCCGCTGGCTCTGCCGCGAGCGCGGTGCCGAGGCGATCATGCTGGGCGGCACCGACCTATTCCTGGCCTTCGTCGGCCAGGAACCGCCCTTGCCGCAGGCGCGTGGCGTAGCTGCCTTCGACACTGGCATCGATCTGGGCGGCGACGTCCTCGCCCTTGCCGATGCGGGGCGCGATGATCTTGCCGAAGGAGATGCGGCCCGGCGCCGGCCACTTCTCGGGCTTCCAGAGATTGGCGCGGAAGATCGAGCGGGCGCAGTGGAAGTAGCAGTGCTTGATATGGACTCGCGTCGCCAGCAGCGCGGGCTTGCCGAGCGACGACAGCGATTCCACCAGATCGGCATCATCGAAGATCTCCGCCGTGCCGGAGACTCGCAGCGTCTCGCCGGTCGCGGGCACCAGGGCGATCAGGCCGATCTTGCCGGTCGCGATGATGTTGCCCAGGCCAAATGCGAGGTTGTTGCCGACCCGCTCGGGGATCAGCAGCGTCCGGGGATCCTCGACCCGAATGAATCCCGGCTCGTCACCCTTGGGCGAGACCTCGATGGTGCCGTCGGCGGCGGTCGTGCCGACCAGGGCGAAGGGACAGCGCTTCAGGAAGTCGATCGATTGCTCGTCGAGGGCGTCGAGGATCTTGGCTTTGGTCGCCGGCCGCGGCTCGGCGATGACGCGGCGCAGGTCCTCAGGTGAGCTCAGCTTGGCCATGACGATCCTCCTGCTCAGGCGAAGTGCGGCGCCACCTCGCGCATGAAGCGCTCCATCTGCTCCTTCACCAGCCTATGGGGCTTCTGGCCGTAATTGAAGTACAGGATGACCTCGGCGATGCCGGCGGCCTCGACCGTCTTGAGCGTATCGACGATGTGCTGCGGGCTGCCGCACAGGATCGACTTGTCGGTCAGCTTCTCCGGTCGCATGTCGCGCAGGATGTTCACGATGTCGACGAAGTACTTGTAGGTTGGCGGTACCTTCTCGCCGGATGACGACGGAAAGGCCGCGATCAGCGCATCCTGGAAATAGCGCACCAGCGCTTCCTTGCCGTACTGCTCCTCTTCGGGCGTCGAGGCGATATGGACGAAGTAGGAGCACATCGCCCGTCGCATCGGCCGCTTGAACCCGGTCTCGCAGGTTTCGCGATAGACGCGCACCGCATCGCCGAGCGAGCCATAGACCATCGCGGCGGCGAACGGCGCGTAG
>VBAF01000126.1 GCA_005884705.1 Alphaproteobacteria bacterium | reverse complement strand
GCGCAGCCGAGCGTCCTGCGGCACGAACAGGAGGTCGAGCTGTGCGGTCGCGCTGTCGAGCGGCCGGCGCTTGAGCCCAAGCACGTCGGCGACCACGAAGCCGTGCGCGCACATGAAGCCCACCACCTCGGCCACCTCGGCGCCGCCCTTGACGGTGGCGATGGTGCTGGTCTCGACGATCACCGCATCGAGCGCGGCGAGCCGCCCGGTCATGCCGCGCAACACCATCAGCTCGGCGCCCTGCACGTCGATCTTGGCCAGCGCCGGCCGCTCGATCCGCGGGAACAGCGTGTCGAAGCGCCTCATCGGCACGGTGTCGAACCGCAGATAGTCGCGTTCGCCGACTTCCTCGAGCAAGGTCGAGCCCTGGATGTCGCTGCGCACTTCGAGCACCGCCTCGCCGTCGCGGTCGCCGAGCGCCAGCGGATGGACGGCGCAGCTCACCCAGCGCGCGATGCGCTGCAGGTGCGGCTGCGATTCCCGGGTCGGCTCGATCAGGTGATAGAAGGCCTCGGGAAACAGCTGGTAGAGGCCGTAGGTGCCGAAGCCGACGCCGATATCAAATACCGTCGCCGGCTTGAAGCCGTGTTGCTTCAGCATGCTGAGCGAACGCGACCACGACAGCCGCGGCGCGCGCAGGGGAATCCACGGCTCGAACGGCCGTAATGCATTCTTGAGACTGCCGAACACATCCATGCCGACACAATGGTCGCGATCGCCGTTGTGTGCGGTGACCAAGATGTGTCGCAACTCGCGTTGCTGCACGCGGCGTGTCGTTAGCGCGACGCGTGGATTGCCTGCCAGATGCGGCCGGGCGCCGCCGGTCCGTCGAAGTTGGTGACGCCGAGCGGCGCCAGTGCGTCGACGATTGCATTGGCGATCGCCGGGAAGGCGGCGATCGCGCCGGCCTCGCCGCAGCCTTTGACGCCGAGCGGATTGGTCGTGCAGCGCGTGCTGTTGAAGCCGAGATCGAACGACGGCAGGTCGTCGGCGCGCGGCATGGCGTAGTCCATGAAGCTGCCGGCGACCATTTGCCCCGACTCGGAGTCGTAGGTGCTGTGCTCGAGCAGCGCCTGGCCGATGCCCTGCGCCATCGCGCCGTGCGCCTGGCCCGCCACCACCATCGGATTGACCAGCACGCCGTAATCGTCGACGCCGCTGTAGCGCTCGAGCGTGACGCGGCCGGTCTCGGGATCGACCTCGACCTCGACGACATGCGTGCCGTTGGGGAAGGTGAGGTGCTCGCGCTTCCAGAAGTGATAGGTGTCGAGGGGCTTTCCTTTTTCACGGCCGAATGCCGCCACCTCGATCAGCCCGACCGCGCGGTCCGTTCCCGACACCACGAATCTGCCGTCCTCGAAGCGGATGTCGGCCTCGCTGGTCTCCAGCAGGTCGGCGGCCAGCGCAGTGCCCTTACTGATGATCTCGTCGGAGGCGCGCCACATCGCCGTGCCGCCCATGTAGGTGGCGCGCGAGCTGCCATGGCCCCCGCCCGTCGCGATCAGGTCGGTGTCGCCCTGGCGCAGATGGATCTTGTCGTTGGGCACGCCGAGCCGCGTGGCGAGGATCTGCGGGAAGGTCGTCTCGTGGCCCTGGCCGATATGCTGCGTGCCGGTGATCAGCGAGACGGTGCCGTCCTTCTCGAAGCGGATGTCGACATTCTCCTCGGGCGAGCCGCCGGTGCCCTTGATGTGATAGGCAAAGCCCAGCCCGCGCTTGAGGCCGCGCGCCTCGCTCGCCGTGCGGCGCGCGGCAAAGCCCGCGATGTCGGCGCGCTGCAGCGCCAATTCGAGCGTCTCAGGAAAGGCGCCGCTGTCGACCTCGAAGCCGAAGGCGTTGGTCATCGGCATCTCGTGCGCCGGCACCATGTTGCGCCGGCGCAGGCGCACGCGGTCGAAGCCGAACTCGAGCGCCGCCGCGTCGATCAGGCGCTCGAGGATGTTGACCGTCTCGGCAAACCCCGGCCCGCGCATCACGCCGATCGGCGTGGTGTTGCTCAGCACCACCCGGACATGGAGCGCGATCGCCGGCAGGCGATAGACCGTGCCCTGCAGATGGACGTATTGATAGGTCGGCACGCCGCCGCCGACGCCGGCGAGATAGGCGCCGACATTGGCCAGGCTCGCGACCTTGAGCGCCAGGAACCTGCCCTCGGCATCGAGCGCCAGCGACGCCTCGGCCTGCATGTCGCGCGACGGATGGTCGGCCAGGAAGACCTCGCTGCGCGTCGCCACCCATTTCACCGGGCGGCCGACCTTGCGCGCTGCCCAGGCGACCAGGATGTGCTCGGCATAGATGAAGTTCTTGGCGCCGAAGCCGCCGCCAACGTCGGGCGCGATGAAGCGCACGGCCGCAGGCTCGACGCCGAGGCAGCGCGCAGCGTGGTTGCGGTTGATGTGGATGTTCTGGCTCGAGATGTGCAGCGTGTAGCGCCCGCTCGCTTGATCGAACGTCCCGACCGAGCCGCGCGGCTCGATCGGGTTGGTGGTGACCCGGTGATTGTCGAGCGCCAGCGTGACCACGTGCGCGGCTTTGGCGAACGCCGCCTCGGCCGCCTGGGCGTCGCCGGTCCGCCAGTCCATGCAGACATTGCCAGGCACCTCGGACGACAGCAGCGGCGCATGGGCTGCGACCGCTGCCTTCGCGGTGGTGACGGCCGGCAGCGCCTCGTAATCGACCTCGACCAGCTCTGATGCGTCGAGCGCTTGAGCCAAAGTCTCGGCCACCACGATCGCCACCGTCTCGCCCATGAAGCGGACCTTGTCGGCCGCGAGCAACGGCTGCTCGTCGAACCGGAAGCGCTCGCCGGTCTGGACGTTGGCCTCGGCATAGGGCCTGAGCGACTTCAGCCCGTCGGCCTTCACGTCGGCCGCGCTCAGCACCGCCAGCACACCGGGCGCCTTGCGCGCGGCGGTCGTGTCGATCGAGCGGATACGGGCATGGGCATGCGGCGAGCGCACGAACACCGCACGGGTCAGCCGCTCGAACGGCAGGTCGTCGACATAGGCGCCGCGGCCGGTGATGAAGCGGGCATCCTCGCGCCGCCGCGGGGAATCGCCGATGACCGATTTGCTCATGCCCCGACTCTCGCGTGGCGAGTGGGCCGCCGGCAAGCCCTCCTTCGAGCGGCCGTATTTTCATGCCAGACTGCCCGGCATGAAGCATTACGAAGCCATCGTGATCGGCGCCGGCGTCGCCGGCCTCTACCAGATCAAGCGGCTGGCCGATCTCGGCATCGAGGCCACCGTGCTCGAGGCCGGCGGCGACCTCGGCGGCACCTGGTACTGGAACCGCTATCCCGGCGCGCGCTTCGATTCGGAAAGCTACACCTACGGCTATTCCTTCTCGCGCGAGCTCCTGGACGAATGGCACTGGAAGGAGCGCTTCTCCGGCCAGCCCGAGAACCTGCGCTACCTCAACTACGTCGCCGACAAGTTCGGCCTGCGCCCGTACATGCAGTTCAACTGCCGGGTCGATGCGGCGCACTACGACGAGGCGCACAACCTGTGGCGCCTGCGCGTCGCCGATGGCCGCGAGCTCACCTGCCGCTTCCTCATCCTGACGCTCGGGCTGCTGTCGATCCCGACCGAGCCGCGGCTCGAGGGCAGAGACAGCTTCAAGGGCCGCTCGTTCCACACCTTCCATTGGCCGCACGAGCCGGTCGACATGGCGGGCAAGCGGGTCGCCGTGATCGG
>VBAF01000125.1 GCA_005884705.1 Alphaproteobacteria bacterium | reverse complement strand
GCTGCTTGTCGCGCGTCACCGCGGTCCAGCCGTCGCTCAGGATCTTCACCTGCCAGGTGCCGATATTCACCATCGGCTCGACGGTGAAGAACATGCCGGGCTTGAGCTCTGGTCCGGTGCCGGGCTTGCCGTAATGCAGGATGTTGGGGGCGTCGTGGAAGATGCGGCCGAGGCCATGGCCCGAGAAGTCGCGCACCACCGAGAAGCGCTGCGCCTCGACATAGGTCTGGATGGCGTGGCCGATGTCGCCGACATGGCCGCCCGGCTTGGCCGCGGCGATGCCGCGCATCATCGCCTCGTAGGTGACGTCGCACAGCCGGCGCGCCTTCACGCCGACGTCGCCGGCGAAGAACATGCGCGAGGTGTCGCCGTACCAGCCGTCGAGGATGGTGGTGACGTCGATGTTGACGATGTCGCCGTTCTGCAGCCGCTTGTCGCCCGGGATGCCGTGGCAGACGACGTGGTTGATCGAGGTGCAGATCGACTTGGGGAAGCCGCGATAGCCGAGCGGCGCGGGGATCGCCTGGTGATCGAGGATGAACTCATGGCAGAGCTTGTCGAGCTCGCCCGTGGTGATGCCGGGCTGGACGTGCGGCGTGATGAAGTCGAGCGTCTCTGCTGCCAGGCGGCCGGCGTGGCGCATGCCTTCGAAGCCTTCCGGCTCGTGCAGCTTGATGGTCCGCTCGTCGCGCCGCCAATAATCGACGCTGTCATCCGGGATGTCGCGGGGACTGCTCATGACGGTTATTTGCCATCAGATGCCGGCACGAACAAGGCCATGCTAGAGTCTTGAAATGCCGGACACTTCCAAGACCGTCACCGCCTGCATCCTGGTCATCGGCAACGAGATCCTGAGCGGCCGTACCCGCGACGCCAACATCCAGTACCTGGCGACCGAGCTCGGCAAGCTCGGGGTCCGGGTCATGGAATGCCGGGTCATCCCCGACATCGAGGCGACCGTCGTGGCGACGGTCAACGAGGTCCGCGCCAAATTCGATTACGTCTTCACCACCGGCGGCATCGGCCCGACCCACGACGACATCACCGCCGATTGCATCGCCAAGGCGTTCGGCGTCGGCATCTCCGAGCATCCCGAGGCGGTCGCCCGCATGGCCCGCCACTACGGCGACCCGGCGCTGTTCACCCCGGCGCGGCGGCGCATGGCGCGGGTGCCGCATGGCGCCGAGCTGGTCGACAACCCGGTGTCGGTGGCGCCGGGCTTCCAGATCGAGAACGTCTTCACCTTTGCCGGCATCCCGTCGGTGGCGCAGGGCATGTTCCAGTCGATGAAGCACCGGCTGGTCGGCGGCGATCCGGTGCTGGCGCGCACCGTGCGCACCAACCTGCCGGAGGGCGTCATCGCCGAGCCGCTGGGCGCGCTGCAGAAGCGCTACGAGGATATCGACATCGGCTCCTATCCCGCCTTCCGCAACGGCAAGCCGAGTGTCTCGCTGGTGTTGCGTGGCACGGATGATGCACGCCTGCAGGCGGCCGCCGCCGAGTTGATGCGCACGCTCAAGGAGATGAACGGCGAGGCCGAGGAGTTCGTACAGTAGCGATGCCGCACACTGCGCAGTGGGCCGTCCTGGTCGTCCTGTCGGCTGCGCTCGCGGCACTGCTGCTGTGGGTGCATGCGCCGGCTGCGTTGATGCTGGGGCCGCTGATCGCGGCCATCGTGGTGGCGTCGAACGGCGGCACGCCGCGCCTGCCGCTGCCGCCCTTCGTGCTCGCCCAGGGCATCGTCGGCTGCCTGATCGCCAAGATGGTGCCGCTCTCGATCGTCGGCGACGTGCTCGGCCACTGGTTCCTGTTCAGCGTCGGCGTGCTGGCGGTGGTGGCGATCTCCAGCCTGCTCGGCTGGCTGATGACGCGCTGGCAGGTGCTGCCCGGCACGACGGCGCTGTGGGGCACCAGCCCGGGCGCCGCCTCGGTGATGACCATCATGGCCGAGTCCTACGGCGCCGACGTCCGTCTCGTGGCCTTCATGCAGTACGGCCGGGTCGTGCTGGTGGCGGTGGTCGCCGCCCTGGTGACGCGCTTGTTCGGGGTCAATCCCGCGCACGCTCCTGCGGCGATCGTCTGGTTCCCGCCGGTCGACGGGCTGGCGTTCGGCGAGACGCTGGCGCTGGCGGTGATCGGCCCGCTGGTCGCGCGGCGGCTCAACATCCCGGCCGGCGCCTTCCTGGTGCCGATGATCGCCGGCATCGTGCTCACCCACTTGGGGCTAATGTCGATCGAGCTGCCGACCTGGCTGCTCGCGGCGAGCTACGCGCTGGTCGGCTGGAACGTCGGCCTGCGCTTCAGCCGGCCGCTGCTGATCCATGCCGCCCGCGCCCTGCCGCGCGTGCTCGCCTGCATCCTCACCATGATCGTGCTGTGCGGCGGCGTCGCCTGGCTGATGGTGCTGGCGATCGGCGTCGATCCGCTGACCGCCTACCTCGCCACCAGCCCGGGTGGCTCGGATTCGGTGGCGATCATCGCCGCCTCGAGCAATGTCGACGTGTCGTTCGTGATGGCGATGCAAACCGTGCGCATGATCGCCGTGCTGTTCATCGGGCCGGTGCTGACCAAATACATCGTGACGCACAGCAATCCCGTTCCGCCGAGCCGCAGGGACTGACATGTGGGCGCAGGCAGCCTTTCGCAAAGCCCGTCTCAAAGCGGCGCGCGAAGAATGGCGCCTGTTGCGGCCGAACGAGGCCGTACCGCGAGGTCGGGCGGGCAAGCAATATCTGGACTTCCATTCAGTTTGCAAATTGGCGCCGGGTCTCGAAGCCTCGATGCACGTCCAACTTCAGGAGTGGCTCGAGCCGCCACCGATATTCACCGTACGGTGTTTGCTCCTGGACGCGCGGATCGGCCGGCTGCGGGAGCGTGTCGGGGGTACGTCGGTGAACGGTGCCGCGAACTGCGAAGTGTTGGCGGCGCACGATTGCCTGGCGGGGCGACAGATCCCATGGAATCCGCCTGTCTGTCAGTTCGATGCGCCCGAGGATGAGTTGCTCGCGATGCTCGCAGACTATTCCAAGCGCCTGGACGAGCTCTGGGAGGCGAGAGGGGGTTACGATCCGGATGGCTTTCGGTCATTGGCGGTGTGGCTGATAGGGCATCGCCGCAGGACGGGCGTGGCCGTGGATTTGGGCGAGGCCTGCGCAGCGTACCTCTATGGCGATCCGAAGCTCGCCCTCGCGGTGCTCGAGGAATGCGAAGAGATACAAGCCCGCCGTGCCGGGGAGGACCTGCGGCCCATCGTGCAGAAGGCGCACGCCTGGCACCAGGCGAACAGGGATCGCCTTCGCGAGATGATCCAGCGCAATCCAACTCATGCCGGCGACGAGCTATAAGGAGACCATGACAGCCATCCACGACATGCCCGCGGTCGAGCTGCTCGCCGCCTACAAAGCCAAGAAACTCTCCCCTGTCGACGTCACCGACGCCGTGATCGCGCGGATCGGCGCATGGGAGCCGAAGCTCAAGGCGCTCTACGCGCCGGATTTCGCGGGCGCGCGCAAGGCGGCCAAGGCCGCCGAGACGCGCTGGCAGGCGGGCAAGCCGCAGGGCGCGCTCGACGGCGTGCCGATCACCATCAAGGAGAACATCGCCACCCGGGGCGTGCCGGTGCCGCTCGGCACCGCGGCAAGCGACATGACGCCGGCGGTGACCGACGCGCCGGCCGCGGCGCGGGTGCGCGAGGCGGGCGCCATCATCCTCGCCAAGACCACCATGCCCGATTACGGCTTGCTCTCGTCGGGCCGCAGCTCGTTCCATCCGCTGACCCGCAATCCGTGGAATACAGCGTGGAATCCGGGCGGCTCGAGCGCCGGCGCGGGCGCCGCCGCCGCGGCGGGCTACGGCCCGCTGCATCTCGGCACCGACATCGGCGGCTCGGTGCGCCTGCCGGCGTGCTGGAACGGCATCTTCACCTTGAAGCCGAGCCTCGGCCGCGTGCCGGTCGATCCGCCGTTCCTGGGCCGCGCGGTCGGGCCGATGACGCGCACGGTTGCGGACTCCGCGCTGCTGATGGCCGAGCTCTCCAGGCCCGATGCGCGCGATCACATGAGCCTGCCGCCGGCTGCCATCGACTGGTCGGCCGGGCCATTGGAGCCCAAGGGCCTCAAGATCGGGCTCGAGGCGGCGGGCAGGCTGTTCGCCGATGCCGGCGCCACGGTCGAGCCGTTGCAGGGTTTCCTGTCGCCCGAGATGCTGCATTTGCAGGATCTGTTCTGGCGGGTGCGCAGCTGGGTCGATTTCTCGGGTCTCAGTCACGACAAGCAGGCGCGCGTGCTGCCTTTCATCGCCGACTGGTGCCGCGGCGGCGCCGATGTTTCGGGCGCCACGGTGATCAAGGCGGTCAACAACTACATGGCTATCCGTGCCGCGGCGACGCGGGCGACGCAGCCGTTCGACTACGTGCTGTCGCCGGTCTCGCCGGTGCCGACCTATCCGGCCGAGTGGGAGACGCCGACCAACGACGTCAAGCGGCCGCTCGAGCACATCTCCTTCACCATGCCGTTCAACATGAGCGAGCAGCCCGCGGCGTCGATCAACTGCGGCTACACGAAGGAAGGCAAGCCGATCGGCCTGCAGATCGCCGGCCGCCGCTTCGACGACCTGGGCGTGATGCGGCTGTCGCGCTGGTACGAGCAGGCGCGGGGGCCGCAGAAGAAGTGGCCGGAGCCGCCGAAGCAGGGCGGATGAAGCCGCTCGGCATCCTGATGCTCGACACGCGCTTCCCGCGGATCGAGGGCGATATCGGCACTTCCGGACGATGAAGGGCATCGGCTCGGCCGACGCCGTCGCCGCGCATCCCGATCGGCCGCGCGTGCTGGCGGCGCTCGGGGCCAATGCCGAGGCGCTGGCGGCGGACGGCGCGGTTGGATTGTCGACGAGCTGCGGCTTCCTGGCGCTCTACCAGAAGGAGCTCGAGGCACTGTCGCCGGTGCCGGTCGCGACCTCGGCGCTGCTGCTGATCAAGACGCTCGTGGGCAAGAAGGTCGGCGTGATCACCGCCTCGGCCGCGAACCTGACGCCGGCGCACTTCGCGGCGGTCGACGCGCCGGGCGACACGCCGGTCGCAGGCCTGCCGGCCGACGGCTCGTTCGCCGCGACGTTCCTGCGCAACGGCCTCACACTCGATCGCGACGCGGTCGAGCGCGAGGCGATCGCCGCGGGCCGGGCGCTGCTCGCCAAGCATCCCGCCGTCGACACGGTCGTGCTCGAATGCACCAACCTGCCGCCCTACAAGACGGCGCTCCAGAAGGCGCTGGGGATTCCGGTGTTCGATGTGCTCGATCTGTTGAAGAGCTTTCATGCCCGACTTTGACGTCATCGTCGTAGGCTCGGGCGCCGCGGGCCTGGCGGCGGCGCTGGCGGCGGCAGTCGACGGCGCCACGGTGCTGGTGCTGGAGAAGTCGCCGGTGCTGGGCGGCACGACCGCGATGTCGTCGGCGGGAACCTGGGTGCCGGCCAACCATCACATGCAGGCCGCCGGCATCGCCGATTCGCCCGAGGAGACGCTGGCCTACCTCCGCGCCACGGCGCCGCCCGGCTGGGCCGAGACCGAGGACGAGCTTTGGCAGGCGCTGGCCCAGCACTCCGCGCCGATGCTGCGCTTTCTCGAGGACGAGACGGCGCTGCGCTTCGAGCTCGTCAACCATCCCGACTTCTACGTCGAGGCACCCGGCGGCAAGCTGTTCGGCCGCATGGTGTCGCCGACGCTGATCAGCCGCTACCGGCTCGGCCGCTGGTGGCACAAGGTGCGGCCGTCGGTGAAGCCGCAGTTCTTCACCTACAAGGAGATGATCGGCGGCATCCTCAAGGATCCGTGGCGGGCGATCCTGCGGCTCGGCCCGCGGTTGGTGTGGCGCGTGATCGCCGGCCGGGTCGGGTTGGGCAACGGCCTGATCGTCGGCCTGACCCGTGGCTGCCTCGATCACGGCGTCGACATCCGGATGAACGCCGACGTGAAGCGGCTTGTGACGGAAGCCGACATCATCACCGGCGTCGAGGCGGTGATCGACGGCAAGCCCGCAACCTTTCGCGCCCGCAAGGGCGTGATCCTGGCGACCGGCGGCTTCGACTGGGCGGCGGACTACATGCCGAAGCATTTCCCCGACGTCGACCTGGCCGGCGCGCCGGACAGCAACACCGGCGACGGCCAGCGCATGGCCGAGGCGGTCGGCGCCGAGCTCGCGCACATGGACCAGGCCAACATCGCGCCGGCGACCTTCACGCAGTATGAGGGCCGGCGACATGCGCAGCCGCTCTTCGAGAGCTACACGCCGCATTGCATCCTGGTGAACCGCCATGGCAAGCGCTTCGCGAGTGAAGGCAGCCCGGCGCTCGGTGTGACGATCGACGAGCGCGAGGCGGACGGCACGAGCAGGCACGCGCCGGTGTGGCGGATCTTCGACTCGCGCTACAGCAATCGGCTGTCGGCGATGTATGCCGCGAAGGATCCGGGTTTCGTGCGCCGTGCCGATACGATCGAAGCGCTGGCGGCGAAGATCTCGATCGACCCGGCAACCTTGCGGGCGACCGTCGAGCGCTTCAACGGTTGGAAAAAGGATGGCGTCGACCGCGACTTCCATCGCGGCGAGACGGCGTGGGAGCGCTATTACACCCAGGATCGCGCGCTGGAGACGGTGGAGACCGCGCCCTTCCATGCCGCGCCGTTCCTCTATGTCAGCCTCGGCACCAAGGGCGGCGCGCGGACCAACGCGCAGTGCCAGGTGCTGCGCAAGGACGGC
>VBAF01000124.1 GCA_005884705.1 Alphaproteobacteria bacterium | reverse complement strand
ATGACGTGCAGGCGCGGCCCCTGATCGTCGACGACGCGCCCGAGCAGCACTGGACCACGCGGCTCGCCATGGGCGCCGGCCTGCTGCTGATGATGCTTGGCGCGGCCTTGGTCGCCTCCGGTCTGCGCGCCCAGCGGAACCAGCCCTAGAAAGTAATTTGCGAACGATTCGCATTTGCCTTATGCAGATGCTTATCATTCGCAGTGCACTCCTAGGGCAATGATGAAGCGTCGCGTTCCAATGAAGACCGCCATGATGGGCCTGCTCGTGGCCCCTGTGGCGATGGCCCAGCAACCGCCGCCGCGGCAGCCGGCAGCGACGCCGCCGCCTGATCCGGCCAACGCGACCAAGCCCGTCGATCCTAATGCGCCTGCGCCGGCGGCGACCATGACGCCGGTCACCGTCACCGGCTCGCGGCCGAGCGATGACTTCGCGCCACCGCCGGCCAGCCTCAACCGGCTCGGCGCGACCGATGTGCGCGACATCCCGCAGTCGGTGGTGGTGATCAACAAGGCGATCATGCAGTCGCAGGGCGCCACCTCGCTCGGCTCGGCCGTCCGCAACATACCCGGCATCACGATCGGCGCGGCCGAGGGCAGCCAGATCGGCACCAACATCAACCTCAACGGCTTCTCGGCGCGCACCGACCTGTTCGTCGACGGCATGCGCGACCGCGGCCAGTACTATCGCGACATCTTCGCGCTCGAGCAGGTCGAGGTGCTGTTCGGCCCGTCCTCGATGCTGTTCGGCCGCGGCTCGACCGGCGGCGTGATCAACCAGGTGCTGAAGAAGCCGTCGCTCAAGGCGGCGCAGGAAATCACCGGCTCGGTCACGACCAACGGCATGGTGCGCAGCACGATCGACGTCAACACGCCGACCGGGCCGGACGAGGCGTTCCGCGGCAACGCGATGATCCAGAAGGGCAGCGTCAGCACGCGCGGCCAGACCGACGTCTTCGATTTCGGCTTCGCCCCTTCCTACAAGATGGGCATCGGCACGCCGACCGAGGTCACGCTCTACGCGCTCCTCCAGCGCAACTCGGACCAGGCCGACTACGGCCTGCCGCCGGTCAACGGCTGGCCGGCCAACGTCAACCGCAACAACGCCTACGGCTTCAGCGACGACCGCACCTTGCAGAACATCCTGACCTTGGGCGTCACGGTCGACCACAAATTCAACAAGGACCTCTCACTGCGCAACCAGACGCAGTTCAACTACGTCAACGCCAACATCCGCGAGACCGCGCCGCAGAGCGTCGGCACGCTGTCGGCCACCAACACGTTCATCGCCGCACCGGCTGGCGGCTTCACCAACGTGCCGATCAATCAGCTGTTCGTCCGGCAGCAGAGTCACGACCGCAACATCTTCGACATCTCGGTTTACAACCAAACGGAGCTGAACGCGAAGTTCGACACCGGCTCGATCAAGCACAACCTGCTGGCCGGCCTCGAGCTCGGCTACGAAAGCTACTACAACCAGAATTACTATCGCCCCGGCAGCTGCAACGGCGTCGCCCTGCAGTCGCCGTTCTCGACCAACGGCTATGTCGGCTGCACCTCGCTGATGTTCCCGACCGGCGGGCCCGATCCGGGCGCCCCGTCGATCCCGGGCAACCTGGCGACGGCACAGGCCAGGACCTTCGCTGGCTACCTCAACGATACCGTCACGGTAATCCCCGAGCTCAAGCTGGTCGGCGGCGTGCGCTACGACGTCTACTGGGCGCAGATCGGCAACACGATCAACAACCTGAACACGCCCGCCAATACCACGCTGGCCTACACCGAGCAGACCACGCCGTTCGCCAGCGTCCGCGGCGGTGCCATCTTCCAGCCCAACGAGGCGCAGTCGTATTACGTTTCCTACAGCACCTCGTTCAATCCCTCGCTCGAGCAGCTCGTCTCCACCACCGGCGTCAGCCAGCCGCTGCCGCCCGAGCAAAACGAGTCGATCGAGGCCGGCGCCAAGTTCGACCTGCTCAAGGGCAACCTCTCTCTGACCGGCGCTCTGTTCCAGATCACCAAGCAGAACGCGCGCTCGCAGAACAACGACGGCACCTTCAGCGCCACCGGTACGATCCGGGTGAGGGGCGTACGCACCGGCGTGGCTGGCCGGATCACGCCAGAATGGCAGGTGTTCGGCGGCTACACCTATCTCGACGCCGTCATCATCAACGGCATCGCCGCCGGTACGACCGGCAACCAGCCGATCAACACGCCGCGCGATTCGGCCAACCTGTGGACGCCCTACACTGTCGCCGAGACCTACGAGATCGGCGGCGGCGCGACCTATATCGGCCAGCGCTACGCCAACAACAACGACTCGGTGGTGGTGCCGGGCTTCGTGCGCTTCGACGCGACGGCGGCCTACCGCCAGCCGAAGTACGACGTGCGGGTTAACGTCTTCAACCTGCTGAACGCGACCTACTACGACCAGATCATCGCCTCGGACGGCGGCCGCGTCGTGCCCGGCTCGGGCCTGACCGCCATGCTGACCCTGACGCATCGGATGTGATGCGATGCTGGTGTGCATCCCCAACCTGCTCGATGCCGCGCAGCTCGTCAGCCTGCGCGAGCGGCTCGACCGCGCCAATGCCTGGGTCGACGGCCGGGTGACTGCGGGCTACCAGGGCTCGCCGGTCAAGTTCAACCAGCAGATCGACGAACAGTCCGACGTGGCGCTGGCCTGCCAGCGCATCATCGTGCCGGCGCTCGAGCGGCATCCGGAGTTCATCAGCGCGGTGCTGCCCAACGTGCTCTATCCGCTGATGTTCAACCGCTACGGCGAGGGCATGACCTTCGGCGCGCATGTCGATGGCAGCGTGCGCATCCATCCGCAGGACGGCCGCAAGATCCGCACCGATGTGTCGGCGACGCTGTTCCTCACCAACCCCGAGGACTATGACGGCGGCGAGCTGATCGTCGAGGACACCTACGGCCGCCACAGCGTCAAGCTGCCGGCCGGCGACATGGTGGTCTATCCCGCCACCAGCCTGCACCAGGTCGCGCCGATCACACGCGGTGTGCGCACCGCGTGCTTCTTCTGGGTCCAGAGCCTGGTCCGCGACGACCAGCAACGCGCCTTGCTCTACGAGATGGACGGGGCTATCCAACGCCTCAACCAGACCAACGCGGACGAGACGGCACGCCGGTCGCTGATCGGCTGCTATCACAATCTCGTGCGCCAATGGAGCGAGACCTGATGGTCGACGCTGCGGCTGGGACGCTGGAGAGCCTGCGGGTGAACCGCCGACTCGCCTTCGTACGCTGGGTGCGCAAGACGCATGGCTGGTTCGGCCTGTGGGGTGCGCTGCTGGGACTGATGATGGGCACGAGCGGAGTCTGGCTCAATCACCGCGCGACGCTGAAGCTCGAGCTGCCGGCGCAACAGCAGCTCAACGCGCAGCTCGCGCTGCCCGATCCCGCGCCCGCGACGGCGGAAGCGATGGCGGCGTGGCTGCAGGGCGCGCTCAAGCTCGAGCGCGGGCCGAACAACACGCGCGTCGAGCCTGCCCGTCCGGCGCCTTGGGACCGCCAGCTGATGCAGCCCGAGCGCTGGACCTTCGCCTTCGGCGGGCCCGACCGCGTCGTGCAGGTCGAGTACTGGGCCGGCAACAGGTCGGCG
>VBAF01000123.1:7336-8677 GCA_005884705.1 Alphaproteobacteria bacterium | reverse complement strand
GGCGCGCCGGCAGGCTTCGAGCAGGCGCTGCAGGCTGGCCGTCGTGAGCAGCGGCGAGTCGCCGTAGACCACCAGGACCGGGCCGGCATGTCCGCGGAGCTCGGGAAGGGCGGCCTTGACCGCGTCGCCGGTGCCGAGCGGCTTCTTCTGCACCGCTGTCGGATGCGGCGCGAAAGCCTTCGCCACCTGCGACGCGCCGGGCGCGATCACACCGACGACCTTCGCCGGCTTGAGCCTGGCGACGCTGGCGAGCACGTGGGCCAGCATCGGCTGGCCTGCGACCGGATGCAGGACCTTGGGCAGCGCGGATTTCATGCGCTTGCCGGCTCCTGCCGCCAGCACCACCACCGCGATCGGCTGTCTCATGCCAGCCGGATGCCATGCGCTCGCCCGTCCCGCAAGATGTGCTAAGGGGAATTCATGCATCCGAACGCCGACAACCTGATCGCCAGCCGCTTCGACACCGTGATCTACGACCTCGACGGCACCCTGATCGACAGCGCCAAGGACATGCAGGTGGCGGTGAGCCGCGTGCTGGCCGACCACGGCCTGCCGCCGGTCAGCGAGGACGACGTGCGGATCTTCATGGGCCAGGGCAGCAAGGTCACCATGGCCAAGGCCTTCGCCAAGCACGGCAAGGCGCTCGACGACGACACGCTGAGCGCGGTGACCCGCGAGTTCGTGCGCTATTACGAGGCCGACCCGGTGAGCCATACCAGCGCCTTCGCCGGGGTCAGCGAGGTGGTCGCCCGGTTCGACCGGCTCGGCCTCAGGCAGGGCGTCTGCACCAACAAGTTCGAGCGGCCCTCGCGCATGATCCTCGAGCACCTGAAGCTGATGCCGCCGATCGCCGACCTGGCCGGCGCCGACACCTTTCCGGTGCGCAAGCCCGATCCGCGCCACATCCTGATGCTGGTCGCCCGCATGGGCAGCTCGCCCGACCGCGCGGTGATGGTGGGCGACACGATCCACGACGTGGAGGCCGCGCACGGCGCCGGCCTGCCGGCAGTGCTGGTGAGCTGGGGTTACACCGCGACGCCGGCCAGCGAGCTCGGCGCCGAGGCGGTGATCGAGCGTTTCGACGCCCTGCCGGGCGCGCTCGAGAAGCTCGCCGCCCGCTGACGCCCCTCTGGTTGACGGTTTGAACGACAGGCCGTATACGCGGCCCTTCCGGGCGCTTAGCTCAGCGGGAGAGCACACCCTTCACACGGGTGGGGTCGTAGGTTCAATCCCTACAGCGCCCACCACTTTCCTGCCCGCGGTGACGATGACCAGCGCGCTCTCCCTCCGGCCCGGCGATCGCGTCCCCGACTTCGTCCTGCCCGGCCTCGACGGCAAGCT
>VBAF01000123.1:4418-7275 GCA_005884705.1 Alphaproteobacteria bacterium | reverse complement strand
GCAAGGGTCGCCATCGTGGTGGCCGCGGCCACGCCGGCCGCCGCCGCCGCGCTGCCCTGGAGCAAGCTCGGCGGCGATGGCGACGGCTGGCTGCTGCTGTGCGATGGCGAGCGCAAGTTCGTGCCGCTGCTGCTGGCGCAGGGCGGCGGCGTGGCGTTCGGCCAGTCGGGCCTCAGGCGGGCCTCGGCCTGCGGCTGCGGGTGATCGTGTTCGATCCCAACCAGCGGGTCGCCGCCAGCTTCGACAGCCGGCCGCTCGCCGCCGCCGCCGAGACCATCGGAAACCTCGCGAACTCGGTGGGCAGCGACGACGGCGCCGACCAGGCGGTCCGCACCGCCGCGGCGCCCGTGCTGGTGCTGCCGCGCGTCTTCGAGCGCGAGTTCTGCGCCCAGGTGATCCGGCTGTGGGAGAAGGGCGACCACACCGACAGCGGCGTGTCGAGCCGCTACGGCAATGTCGGCATGCTCGACCTCAAGCGCACCGAGGACTACCAGATCAACGAGCCGATCATGCAGAAGGCGATCTCCGACCGCCTCGCCTACCGCATCGGGCCGGAGCTGGTGAAGGTGTTCGCCTACGACCGCGAGTTCGGCTTCGACGCCCATGTCGTGCTGTCCTACAGCGCCGAGGGCCACCACTTCTTCGCCGCCCATCGCGACAACGGCGCGCCGACCACGGCGGACCGCAGCTTCGCCGTCTCGCTCAACCTCAACGACGACTTCGAGGGCGGCGAGCTCGTCTTCCCGGAATATTCCGGCCTCAAGGTCAGCCCGCCGGCCGGCGGCGCCGCCGTCTTCTCCTGTTCGGTGCTGCACGAGGCGCGGCCGGTGACGCGCGGGCGGCGCTTCGTGCTGACGACGTTCTTCCGGACCAAGAAGTGATCCGCCGCGGGCTGCTGGCGATGCTGCTGGCGGCGGCAGGGCCAGCGGCGGCGCAGCCGGCGGCGGCGGCCCACATGGAGGGCTGCCTGGTGTGGAGCCGCGACGGCGGCGCCGTCGCGGTGCGCAACGAGTGCGGCCGGCCGCTGGCGCTGATGTTCATGGACTTCGACGAGCAGCGGGCGGTCACCGCCGACCTCGCCGCTGGCGCGCGCTTCACCACCCAGTCGGTGCTCGGCCGCTCGAGCGGCTTCATGTTCACCGCCTGCCCGATCGGCCTGCGGCCGAGCTTGCGCTTTGCGCTCGAGAACAAGGAGGCGATCGGGGCGAGCCTGTACAACTGCCTGGTCGGCCAGCCGACCTCCTAGACCAGTAGGCTGGAGCGGCTTCCAACTGATTGGAAATGCGCGCACGGGTGATACTGGTTACACAGGGCATATTCCGTCCGGCTGATTCCAGCCGGACGGAATATGCTCTAGGCAAGCAGGGCGTAGAGCTCGGCGTCGGCGGCCGCGCCGTAGATCTCCCAGTTGATGCCGGCGGGCTGAAGCTTCTCTTTCTGGCACCATTCGAACAGCGTCTCCCAGGCGCGCGGCAGGCCCTCGAACGAGCCCGTCATCACGAGATGCGCAGCGCGGCCGGCCGGCAGCTCCGACGGCACCACCTCGCCGCGCGGCGCAAAGCCCCGCGCCACGATGCAGCCGATCTCCATCGGCAGCACGCTGCCGCTGGGCCGCGTCCAGCGCGTGCAGGCCGGACCGAGCGGACCGGCCTCGAGCGACGGCAGCACGGAGGCGAGCGCCGCGCGCGCTGTGCGATGCGTCTCGGGCAGCTTGTCGAATGGCGACGCCGCCCGGATGACGGCGGTGAGCTGGCGCTCGGTCGTGACGATGTTGCAGGACATGGTGGCCTCATTTACTTAACCTAACGGTTAAGTGTTGGCCGAACTCGTCTAGGCCGTCAACGGCCAGCGCGCGACGTGACGGTGCGTGGTGCGGCCGAGCAGGCTATGGACCAACACGACTTCGCGCACGGTCCACTCGATGGGTTCTATGCGTTGCTCGGGCACGCGATGGTTGTCGCGCAACAAGGTGACATGCGGCGTGTAGGAACGCGCCCTGTGCGGTTCGCCGTCCAGCGCGTCGCTCAGGCGTTGCTGCAGGACATCGAGGCCGATCGTGCCGTCATCGCCGCGTAGCACCAGCGCGCCGTTCTTGAAGCTCTCGGCGCGGTCGAAGCAGACGCGGAACGACGGCATCGCGACAGCAGTGGCACATGCCTTCACGCTGTCGACGACGCCAGGCGTGAAACCGATGCCGGTCTCGATGTGGCACAGCGTGACGTGCAAATGCTCCGGATGCAGCGGCCTTCCTGAAAGCCCATGGCTGATCCGCAAATGCCGAGCGGTCTGCGCTATCCTGTCGGCCGTCTCGGCGTCCGGCACGACGGCCAGGAACAGCCGATCGGTCGGCCGGCCCGCGAGAGCTTCGTGACGCCGCCGCAGGCGACGTATCATCAACGCGGGCGGTTTTTGCTTTCCGGCAAGTGGCGGCGCCAACAAGTGCATCATGGTCCTCTCCGGAGTCCATGTTCACTATATGTTCTTATGACGGGAAGCGCAAGCTATTTGAGGTTTGGAGCTATCGCGGCACGGCTTGCGGCAGGCCGGGCGCGGGCGCCGGCTTCGGGGTTGGCGCGGGAGCCTTCGGTGGGGCCGGCATCAAGGTCGGCAACAGGGTCCGCATCTTCTCGGTCTCGGCTTCCTGGGCTTTTCGGAACTCGTCCTCGGTCAGGAAGCGGTCCTGGTTGAGGTCCATCTTGAGGAACTGGCCGACCGCGTAGGCGGTGAGCTCGACGCGGTCGAGGACGCCGTCGTTGTTGGTGTCGATCTCGCTGAACTTGAGCATCACCAGCTTGCGGCGGACCTCGAACGGCAGCGGATTCGGCGACTGCGGCCCATCGGCCGCACCGGCGAGGCT
>VBAF01000123.1:0-4354 GCA_005884705.1 Alphaproteobacteria bacterium | reverse complement strand
TTGCCGGCGCGGTTGCGGGCTTCGGCCTCGCGGCGCGCCTGATCCTCGCGGCGCAGCGAGTTCTGCACGATCACCCTGAGCTCGGGCTCGGTGATCTTGTTGTCGCGGTTTGTGTCGTACTGGTTGAACTCGGCATGGAACGGCACTTCGGCCTCGGCACGCTCGATGGTGCCGTTGCTGTTGGTGTCGAGGGTCCGGAACTCGGCGGCGGCGCGGGCGCGCCGTTCCTCGAGCTTGCCGGCCGCGTCGTTGTTGAACGGCGGCTCGGCGACCTTGAGGTACTCCTCCAGCGCCAGCCTGCCGTCCTTGTTGGTGTCGAGCTGATCGAAGCTGCGCATGCGGTACTTCACGAAGTCCGCGCGGCTCACCTCGCCCTTCTTGGCGGTGTCGATCTCGTGGAACCAGATCGGCAACGGCACCGGCGCCGCCGAGGTCTGGGCGGCCGCTGGCAGCCCGAGGCACACCACGGCGATGACGAGGAGGAGCGGAAGACCGCGAGTCATCGGCAGCAAAGCATGGCCAGTGCCGCGCCGGCCTATCTCGTGCCTTGCGGCAATCCCGGCGCCAGTCCCTGCGGCGCCGCTGGCGCGGCGGGCTGCGCCGGCCGTGGCTGGGCCGGCGCCGGCGCGGGGCGGGGCTGCTGGGCCGGGATCATCGTCTGGACGATGGCGCGGATCTTCTGCTGCTCGGCCTCGGCCGCCTTCTTGAATTCTTCCTCGTTGAGGAAGCGGTCCTTGTTCAGGTCCATGTGCAGGAACTGGTTGACCGCGAACGCAGTGAGCTCGACGCGGTCGAGGAAGCCGTCCTTGTTGGTGTCGATCTCGGCGAACTTGAGCATCGCGATCTTGCGGCGCAGCTCGAACGGCGGCAGGCCCTGCGCCTGCGGCCCGTCGGCCGGGCCGGCGAGGGCGGTGTATTCGGCCTGGCTCACCTTCCCGTCGTTGTTCTTGTCGAGCTGATCGGCGCTCCTGAGCTGCATGTCGATGAAATCGTTGATGGCGACCATGCCCTGGCGGCGGCGCGCCTCGGCCTCGCGCCGCGCCTGCTCGTCGCGCCGCAAGCTGTTCTGCACGATCAGGCGCAGCTCCGGCTCCGTGATCTTGTTGTCGCGATCCATGTCGTACTGGTTGAACTCGGCATGGACCAGCGTCTCGGCCTCGGCGCGCTCGACGAAGCCGTCGCGGTTGGTGTCGAGGTTCTGGAACTCGGTGCGCGCGCGGGCGCGGCGGTCCTCGAGCGACGGCACGTTCGGCCCGTCCTGGCTGAACGGCGGCTCGGCGACCTTGATGAACTCCTCGACCGTGAGCTTGCCGTCCTTGTTGGTGTCGAGCTCGTTGAAGGTCCGCATGCGGTACTTGAGGAAGTCGGCGCGGCTCACCTCGCCCTTCTTCTCGGTGTCGATCTCGTGGAACCAGGTCGGCAGTGGCACGGGTGCGTTGGCGGACGGCGCGTTGGCGGATGGCGCGATGGCGGACGGGCCGGGCGCCGGCGGGGTGGCCGGCAGTGCCGGTGCCGGTGCCGCCGCCGGCGGACTCTGGGCCGGCGCAGGCGGCCGGTTGGCCGGCCATCCTTGGGTGGGAGGAGTCTGGGCGGCGACGGGAAAGGCGAGTGCGGCTGCGGCGACGAAGAGAACGGGTCGAAGAAGGCGAGGCATCGGCAGCAGGTTCCGCATTTTGAGGGGATGTTCCTATCGGCGCGCCGGCGGTGCGTGTCAACGTCCGCCCTGCGGGGCCATGCTAAGGCGCAATCGCGCCAAATCCGTGGCGCGACCTCCTGTGGGGTTGCGCGATACTGCGCAATCAGCCATCGTGGCCGCCCGCAGGCCCCACAGAAGGGCCGCAAGTGCTTGGGAGGCAAGGGTAATTTCGCGGGGACGGGGTGTTGAATGGCGCCTGTCTGCGAAACCGAAAATCACATGGCAGATCAGGCTTCATCCCCTGCAGCGCCCTTGCTGAGCGTGCGCGACGTCTCGGTCCGCTTCGGTGGCATCATCGCGCTCGACGGCGTCACCTTCGATGTCTTTTCCGGCCAGATCGCCGGGCTGATCGGCCCCAACGGCGCCGGCAAGACGACCCTGTTCAACTGCCTCAGCCGCCTCTACACGCCCAACGGCGGCGACGTGCTGTTCGAGGGCCAGTCGATCCTCGGCCGGCCGCGCCACGACATTCCCCATATCGGCATTGGCCGCACCTTCCAGAACGTCGCGCTGTTCGACCGCATGACGGTGCTCGACAACGTCAAGGTCGGCTGCCACAGCCGCAGCAGCACCAGCTTCTTCGACAACGCCCTGCGCCTGCCCAAGGTCGACGCGGAGGAGCGCCACATCGCCGAGCGCGCCGAGGAACTGATCGCGTTCATGGATCTGACGCCGTTCACCTACGCGCCGGCCGGTCCCTTGCCGTTCCCGATCCGCAAGCGGGTCGAGCTCGCCCGCGCGCTCGCTTCGAGCCCCAAGCTGCTGCTGCTCGACGAGCCGGCGGCCGGGTTGAACCACGAGGAGATCGAGACGCTGAAGGGCCAGATCCGCCGCGTGCGCGATACGCAACACGTGACGGTGTTGCTGGTCGAGCATCACATGAGCCTGGTGATGTCGGTGTCCGACAAGGTGGTGGCGATCGACTTCGGCAAGAAGATCGCCGACGGAACGCCGGCGCAAGTGCAGCGCGATCCCGAGGTGATCCGCGCCTATCTGGGAACCTCGTGATGCTGTCGCTGCTCGAAGTGAAGGGGCTGAAGGCCTATTACGGCCAGACCCAGGCGCTCTACGACATCGGCTTCGACCTCGCCGAAGGCGGCATCACCACGCTGCTTGGCGCCAACGGCGCGGGCAAGACGACGACGCTGCGGGCGATCTGCAACATGGTGCGCACCGACGGCGCGATCCGCTTCGCCGGCAAGGACGTGACCGGCATGCCGACCGAGGAGATCGTGCGCCTGCGCATTGCGCACGTGCCCGAGGGCCGCGGCACCTTCACGACGCTCACCGTCGAGGAGAACCTGCGCATTGCCGCCTACACGCGCAGCGACAAGGGCGAGGTCGCCGCCGAGCGCGACCGCGTGTTCAGCTATTTCCCGCGGCTCAAGGAGCGCGTCCAGCAGCAGGCCGGCACGCTGTCGGGCGGCGAGCAGCAGATGCTGGCGATCGCCCGCGCGCTGATGCTGAAGCCGCGCCTGATGCTGCTCGACGAGCCGTCGTTCGGCCTCGCGCCGTTGATCGTGGTCGAGATCTTCCGCATCCTGCGCCGCATCAACGAGGAGGAGAAGGTAAGCATCCTGCTGGTCGAGCAGAACGCGGCACTCGCCCTCGACCTCGCCACCCACGCCTACGTGCTGGAGACCGGCCGGGTCGTGATGTCGGGGCCCTCGGCGGTGGTGAAGAACGACGAGAACGTGCGCAAATCGTACCTCGGATACTGAGGCAGAAATGGAACAGTTCCTCCAGCAGCTCGCGTCCGGCCTGGCCAACGGCGCCATCTATGCCTGCGTCGCGCTCGCCCTCGTCATGATCTACGTCTCGACCGACCACCTCAATTTCGCCCAGGGCGAGATGGCGATGTTCTCGACCTACATAAGCTGGCAGCTCATGGCGTGGGGTTGCAGCTTCTGGGTCGCCTTCATCCTCGCCGTGCTGATCTCCTTCGTGCTCGGCGTGCTGATCGAGCGGGTGATCCTGCGGCCCTTGCACAACGCGCCGGTGCTGTCGGTCGTCGTGGTGTTCATCGGCCTGCTGGCGATCTGCAACTCGATGGCGGGTGCGATCTGGAGCTACCTGATCAAGGAGTTCCCCTCGCCGTTCCCGAAGTCGAGCTTCGGCATCGCCGGCGTGATCGGCCCGCACCAGTTGGGCGTCGTGCTGGTCACCCTGATCGTGCTGACCCTGCTGTTCGTGTTCTTCCGCTTCACGCCGCTCGGGCTTGCCATGCGCGCCGCGGCGCAGAACCCGCAGATGGCGCGGCTGGTCGGCGTGCGGGTCGACTGGATGCTGGCGCTGGGCTGGGGCCTCGCGGCCGCGGTCGGCGCCGTCGCCGGCATCATGGTGGCGCACATCGTCTATCTCGATCCCAACATGATGGGCGGCATCCTGCTCTACGCCTTCGCCAGCGCCCTGGTCGGCGGCATCGGCAATCCGGGCGGCGCGGTGGTCGGCGGCTTCATCGTCGGCGTGCTCGAGAACATGGTCGCCTTCGCCGGCAACCAGATCGAGAAGGCGACCGGCGTCTACATCATCGGCAACGGCGAGAAGCTCACTGTGGCGCTGATCATCGTCATCTTCGTGCTGACCGTGAAGCCCGCCGGCCTGTTCGGCCGCGTCATGGTGAAGAGGGTCTGACATGCCGGTTTTTCCCAGGAAGTG
>VBAF01000246.1 GCA_005884705.1 Alphaproteobacteria bacterium | reverse complement strand
GGTGTCCATCGCCTGCAGCGTCTTGGCCGGGAAAACCTTCTTGACCATCCAGTACTCGATGTCGCCGATGTCGAAGGAGTTGGGCTGCGTGACCACGCGCTGCACGACCGCATCGGAGTCGAGTGCGGTCATCTGCAGGGTGAAGCCGAGGTCGGCCTTGGCTTTCTCGGCGATCTCGTTGAACGCCGAGACGCCGGTGCCGCATTGGCGCAGCACGATGTTCTTGTTGTTCTGCGCCCAGATCATCGGCGCGCCGATCGAGCTGCCGACCGCGGCGCCCGCGAGTCCCGCCGCTCCCTTGAGGATCTTGCGGCGTCCCCATTCGCGTCCTTGGCCGTTCATCTTGCGAGCCATCTCCACCTCTCCTTTTTCGACAGAGTCATCGTCCGAGGACATGCACGTCCTTGGGCGTCCACGACAGGACCACCGGCTGGCCCGGCGCCACCGGGTTGGCATCGAAGCGCGCCTCCGGCACCACCGCCGACAGGGTCTCGAGTCCCGCGACGTCGATGCCGACCTGTACCGTCGAACCGAGATACTCGACCGAGCGCGTGATGCCCGACAGCGAGGTCGCATCGACCGGCGCCGCGCCGGGCTGCAGGGTCAGCCGGTCGGCGCGGATGGCGACGAATTCGCCCTCGCCTTTTGCGCGCGCGACCGCGGCCGGCAGAACGTTGTGCCCGCCGATGAACTTGGCGACGAAGGCAGAGGCGGGCTTGTTGAAGACCTCGCGCGGCGGCGCGCTCTGCTCGATCCGGCCCTGGTTCATCACCACCACGAGGTCGGCGAGCGCCATCGCCTCGTCCTGGCTGTGCGTGACATGGATGAAGGAGATGCCGAGCCGGGTCTGCAGGGCCTTCAGCTCCTCGCGCATCTTGACGCGCAGGAAGGGATCGAGCGCCGACAAGGGCTCGTCGAGCAGCAGCACCTGCGGATCGGTGATCAGCGCGCGAGCGAGCGCCACCCGCTGCTGCTGGCCGCCCGAGAGCTGCGCCGGCAGGCGCGCGGCGTAGGGCTCCATCTGCACGCGCTTCAACAGCTCCAGCGCGCGGCGGCGGCGGCTGTCCTTGTCGACGCCGCGCATCTTGAGGCTGAAGGCGACATTGTCGACGCCGTCGAGATGCGGGAACAGCGCGTAGCTCTGGAACATCATCGCCGTGCCGCGCGCGGCCGGCGGCAGGTGGGTGATGTTGTCGGCGCCCAGGATGACGTCGCCCTCGGTCACGTCTTCGTGGCCCGCGATCATCCGCAGGGTCGTGGTCTTGCCGCAGCCCGAGGGGCCGAGCAGGCAGCAATAGGAGCCGGCGGGAATCTTCAGGGTGATGGCGTCGACCGCGACGGTGCCACCGTAGCGCTTGGTCAGGGCGACCAGTTCGATGTCGGGCTTTTTCGCCATGGACCGAGGAGAAGCAAGTGCCATGCCAGTACTGTAAAATAGCCGGACGGCCTCCCGTCAGCCCGAATTCACCGCAGTCTGCGCATGCTTTTTCCGCCCAATAGCGGGATGCTCGGCGCCCGCATGGGGCTAGTCCTCGACGTACAATCGACCGGATGGCGCCTGTCTTTCCCGCAAGACAGGCCGGTTCATCGATCCAGCGCGGCGTCCTCGACGCGGATGCGCCGCCACAGGACCACGGCATTCAGAACGGCGAATATCAGCCCGTAGATCGTCAGGTCGAAGACCAATGGCAGCACCAGGATCTCGGCCGCGACCACGCAGTAGTTGGGATGGGCAACCAGGCGGTAGGGGCCCCCGGCCACCAGCGGCGCCCCCGGCAGCACGATGATGCGCGTCGTCCAGCGCGGCCCCAGGGTCGCGATCACCCAGAGTCGCAGCAACTGCAGGACCGCGAACACCCCGAGCCAGAGCCATTCCACCGTGGCCGGCCCGCGCCAGACCGCGAGATACCACAGGCCTGCAAGCCACGCGGCATGCAGCAACACGATCAGCGGATAGTGCCCGGCGCCCACTTCGTATGCGCCTTGGGCGCGCAGGCGCGCGGTGTTGCGTCGGGCGAGGACGAGCTCGCCCAGACGCTGGAGAGTGACGAAGGCAAGGATCAGCGCCGCCGAGCTCATGTCACCTGGGCTCATGTCCCCGGGGCTCACGTCACCAGAGACAGGCACGCACAGGAGAAGCCGGGACCCATTGCCGTCATCACGGTACGCTTCGGCAGACCCGCCTTCAGCAGCCGGTCCATCACGAAGACGACCGTAGGCGCCGACATGTTGCCGTAGTCGGACAGAACCTCGCGCTCATGGTCAAGCGTGCCCTGTTTCAGCTGCAAGGCCGTCTCGAGCGCGGTGATCACCTTGGCGCCGCCGGGATGGCAGGCGAAGCGATCGACCTCCGCGGCAGTGACAGCCATGTCGCGCAGGATGCCGTCGATGGCCGGCCGCACCTTTTCTTCGACGAACGGCGGAATGGCGCGGTCGAAGACCACGTCGAGCCCGGTCGCGTCGACGTTCCAGCCCATGACGTCGAGCGTGTCTGGCCACATATGCTGGCCCGCGCCTTCGATGCGCGCGATGCCGGCTTCGCCCGCGCGCCCTTTTTCCGCCCTTACCACGCACGCCGCCGCGCCGTCGCCGAACAACGCCGATGCCACGATGCTGGCCTTGGTCAGCTGGTCAGCGCGGAATGCGACGGTGCAGATCTCGACCGCGACCAGCAGAACGGTCTTGCCCGGACGCGCCGCGGCCAGCCGACTGGCGATCGAAAGCCCCGACACACCGCCCGCGCAGCCCAGCCCGAACACCGGCACCCTCTCGACGTCGTTGCGGAAACCCATCCTTCCCGCGACCCGCGCCTCGAGGCTCGGCGTCGCGATGCCGGTCGATGAGATGGTGACGATCGTGTCGACATCGGAAGCCGTGCAGCCCGCCGCCTCGAGCGCGCGGCTCGCGGCGTCGACGAACAAGTCTGCAGCGCCCTGCAGATAGGCGGCCATGCGCTCGGGCCAGCCGATCTTCGGCGCCAGGTACCATTCCGGCGGTTGCACCGTGTAACGCGCCACGATGCCGGAACTCGTGAAGACCGGCGCCATGCGCTCGAAATTGGGGAAACGCCCCGAGAAGATCTGGGCGGCCATCCGGGCTGCGTCGGACTGGCTCAGCCGATGAGGCGGGACGGCGGTCGCCAGCGACTGCAGACGCACCTCGCCGGACCGAATATGCAGGCCATCCATGGTTAGAGAACGTATGCTCCCTCGGGCTGTTGGCTTATCACAAGGGCGAGAGGCCACGGACGAGATTGGCGTGGCTTTTGCAAACTTTGGCCAAAGTCGTAGGGAGGCGTTCGATGCGGCTGATCGGCGTGGATGTCGGCGGCACCTTCACCGATCTGGTCTACGCCGACACCGAGGCCGGCCAGACCGGCGTGCACAAGATCTCGACCACGCCCGATGACCCTTCGCGCGGTGTGGTCGCGGGCTTGACGGCGCTTTGCGACAAGTACGGCATCGCGCGCGATACGATCGACACGGTGTTCCACGGCACGACCATCGCGACCAACTCGATCCTCGAGCATGACGGCGCGGTGACCGGCATGATCACCACCGGCGGCTATCGCGACATCCTGCATATCGGCCGCCACCAGCGGCCGCAGCATTACTCGATCATGCAGGATATCCCCTGGCAGGACCGGCCGCTGGTCAAGCGGCGCCACCGCAAGACGGTGATGGAGCGGCTGGTGCCGCCCAAGGGCGCGGTGCTGGTGCCGCTCGACGAGGCCGGCGTCCGCCAAGCCGTGCGCGAGCTCAAGGAAGCCGGCGTGCAGGCGATCGCCATCTGCTTCCTGTTCTCCTACCTCGATCCGGCGCACGAGGCGCGCGCCCTGGCGATCGTGCGCGAGGACTATCCCGACTGCTTCGCCACGACATCCTCGTCGGTGTCGCCGCAGTTCCGCGAGTTCGAGCGATTCACCACGACGGCGATGAACGCCTTCGTCGGCCCCAAGGTGCGCAACTACGTCACCAAGCTCGAGACCGACATCGAGCAAAGCGGCTTCAAGGCCGACCTGCGCATCATGGCGTCGAACGGCGGCGTGGCGACCCCGGCGATGGTGGCCGAACGGCCGGTGCTCACCCTGCTGTCGGGACCGGCCGCCGGCGTGATCGGCGGCGACTGGGCCGGTGGCCTGTCGGGCAAGCGCAACCTCATCACCTTCGATGTCGGCGGCACCTCGGCCGATATCGGCATCGTGACCGACGGCGGCTTCGGCGAGGCGACGGCGCGCGATACCTGGATCGCGGGCTTCCCGGTGATGGTGCCGATGATCGACGTGCACACGATCGGCGCGGGCGGCGGCTCAATTGCCTTCGTCGACCAGGCCGGCGCGTTCAAGGTCGGGCCGCGCTCGGCCGGCGCGG
>VBAF01000245.1 GCA_005884705.1 Alphaproteobacteria bacterium | reverse complement strand
AGCCCAGCACCTCGACCGAGCCGCCGCTGGTTTCGGTGAGGCCCAGCATCATCAGGATGGTCGTCGTCTTGCCGGCGCCGTTGGGCCCGAGCAGGCCGAAGATCTCGCCCCGGCGGATGTCGAGATCGATCGAATCGACGGCGCGCGCCGAGCCGTAGAGCTTCAGCAGGCCGCGGGCTTCGATGACATTGTCTGCCTCGAGGGGGTCGCTCATCGGCCGGCGCTCAGCGCCGTCCGAAGCGCGCCACGGCGCCGAGCAGCACCAGCAGCGCCACGGCGATGATGCCGATGCCGACGATGCCCCACAGCGTCGACGTCGTGACGGTGATGCGGAAGTCGGCGTTCGACGACTCGCCCTTGGCATTGGCGCGGAACGAGGCCACGTAGTCGCCGGCGATCGTCTTGTCGGACGGCGTCACCGCGACCTGGACCTCTTTCTTCTCGTTCGGCGCCACGCTCGGGATGGTCTTGGGGTTGAACTCGAGCTTCCAGTTGGTCGGCGCCGAGCCCGAGACCTCGACCTCCTCGAGCGGCGCGGTGCCGTCATTGGTGACCACCAGCGTGTAGTCGGCGGTCTTGCCGGCGGTCGCCTCGCCGCTGAGGCGGCCGTCCTTGGCGGTGAGCGACAGCCGGCCCTGGCCGCTGACCTGCAGGGTGACCCGCTGCTCGGCCGTGGCGCCTTCGGCCGCGACCTTGACCAGCACCGGAAAGGTGCCGGCCTTGACGTCGCGCGGCGGCGTCACCTTGACCTTGATGTCCTTGGACTGGCCGGCCTCGATCGGAATCGAGCTGATCTCGTTCGAGCCGTAGCCCTCTGTGAAGCTGGTCCCGAAGTTGGCCGGCGCCTGGGCCGACATCGCCACCGTCAGGTCTTTGCCTGAATCGTTGCTGACCGACAGCGTGTATTCGTAGGACGAGCGCGGCGTGCCCATCAGCGACGGCAGGCGCGACTTGATGGTGAGCTTGGCCGGCGTCTCGGTGCCGATGGTGAGCGTCACCGGCAGGCTGATCGCCTGGCTCCCGCCCTTGGCACTGATGGTCAGGGTCTGCGAGCCCGGCTTGGCGTCCTTCGGCACGTCGACGCGGAGTTGCAGGCTGCTGCTCTCGTTGATACCGGGCATCGCCGCGGCGACCGGCTGGCCGCCGCCCAGGATGTCGGCCTTCCACCCCTCCGGCGCGCCCTGCACCGACAGCGCCAGCGTCTCGGGGACGAGGCCCGAGTTCTGCAGCTTGAAGCGGATGTTGGCGACCTCGCCCGGCCGCACGGTCTGCGAGGGGTAGTCGGTCAGCAGCCACAGTCCCTTGACGGGTGGCGGCGGCGGAGGCGGAGGCGGATCGGCGGCAAAGGCCGGCGTTGCGATGATGAGAGCCAGCAGAACGATCAGACGGCGCATTTCAGGTCCCTGCGTCTTGTTGAAGACATCCCCGTTTCGTCGGCGCGAAGCTACGTCCTCCAAAACGACGAAAAGAAGGCAAACAGCTCACGCGGCGGCGCTTGGTCGCGCTTTCATGCGCTCGTACCAGGCCGTGAGGTTCTTGTGCGCCGGATCGATCGGCTGCCCGACGGTCTTGAGGAAGTCGAGCATCGGGAACAGGAAGATGTCGGCCATGCTGAGCTTGTCGCCCGCGATGTAGGTCTTGCCGCCCATCAGGCCCTCGAGCCAGCCAAGCTTGTCGCGCGCCATCGCCTTCAGCCCGTCGGCCGCGTCGGGAATGCAGCGCACGCGATTCTGGAACAGTTTCAGCCCCTCGGCGAAGCGGAAGCCGTTGAGGGCCGGCTCGACGATGTTGAGGTCGACCCGGCGCGTCCACATGCGTGTCGCGGCGCGCTCGGCCGGCGAATTGCCGACCAGCGACGGCGTGTCCTTCTTGATTTCGTCGAGGTATTCGCAGATTGCCGTGACCTCGGCCAGCACCGTGCCGTCGTCGAGCTCGAGCGCCGGCATCTGGCCGGACGGGTTGAGCTTGGCATAGGCTTCACGCCGGTTCTCGCCGCCGAGCAGATCGACCTCGACCTTGGGAACGTTGATCCCCTTCTCGGCCATGAACATGCGGACCACGCGCGGGTTGGGCCCGATCGAATTGTAGAATTTCATGGTGTCTCCTCCCGTCAGCGCCACGGTTCTACCAGAATTTTCGTCTGGCGCTCGGGATTTCCGAGCTCGGCGAAAGCGCCCTTCACGCCGTCCAGCCCGACCTTGGCGGTGATCAGCGCCGACGCGTCGACCGTGCCCTCGGCCAGCAGGTGCAGCGAACGGGCGAACTCCTCGGGCGTGTAGCCGAGCACGAACTGCAGATTGAGCTCCTTCACGATGGCGAACATCGGCTCGATCGTGTCGAGCTCCATGCAGACGCCGACCACCACGAGCTTGGCGTCGCGCGGCGCCTTCTCCATGGTCTGCTGGATCAGGCCGGGCACGCCGACGCACTCGAACAGCACGGCGCGCTTGCCCGCCGCCAGCCGAGCGTACGGGTCCTCCTTGGCCGGATCGACGACGATGTCGGCGCCCATCTTGATCGCCAGCTCGCGCCGCTTGGGCGAGAAGTCGGCGGCGACGATCGGCCGGATGTTCTGCAGCCGAAGGGCCGCGATCACCGCCAGCCCGACCGGCCCGCAGCCCACGACCAGCGGCGCCTCGTCACCCTTGAGCATCCCCTTCTCGACCGCATGCACGCCGACGGCAAGCGGCTCGGTCAGCGCCGCATGCTCGGTCGGCAAGCCGTTCGGCACCTCGAGCATCAGCGGCGCCGCGAGCAGCATCTGCTCGGCGTAGCCGCCGACGTAGGCGTTCGAGTAGCCCATGCCCTTGGGGCCGTCGGCCTCGAGCATCACCGGCATCGCGCAGACCCGCGTGCCGGGCTTCAGCTTCTTCTCGGTCTTCGGCCCGTAGTCGATCAGCTCGCAGCAGAACTCGTGGCCCATCACCACGTCGCGATCGAGGTCCATCGGAATGCGGCCAGGAATGCGGCGGCTGACCTCGACCATGCGATGGGCATGCTTGGCGGCATGCAGGTCCGAGCCGCAGATGCCGCAGGCCAGCACTTTCACCAGCGCCTGGTTCTGCGCCGGCACCGGCTCGGGCAGGGTGTCGACGACGATGTCGCCGCCGCGGAAGATGGCTGCCTTCATCGCTTGTTTCCTCCCAATGCCTGCCGCACCGCCGCCCGCAAGGCCGGTAGCACGTCGATCTCGAACCACGGATTGCGCTTCATCCAGATTGCACTGCGCCACGACGGGTGGGGCAATGGAAAAAAGCCGGGTGCGTGCTCGCGAAAGCCCCTCACCGCTTCGGTCAGATTGCCGGTCTCGAGGTAGTGCGCCTGGGCGTAGCTGCCGACCAGCAGGGTGAGCCGGCAGTCGGTCAAGCTCGCCAGCACGCGCTCATGCCAGAGCGGCGCGCATTCCCGCCGCGGCGGCAGGTCGCCGCTGCGGCCCTTGCCCGGATAGCAGAAGCCCATCGGCATCAGCGCGACCTTCGCCGGGTCGTAGAACTCCGCGGCGTCGAGCCCTGTCCAGGCGCGCAGCCGGTCGCCGCTGTCGTCCTGCCACGGCACGCCGCTTTGATGAACCTTCGAGCCCGGCGCCTGGCCGATGATGACCAGCCGCGATTTCGGGCCGAACTGCACGATCGGGCGCGGGCCCGCGGCAAGGGCGTTCGAGCAGACGGTGCAGGCACGGATCTCTTCGATCAGGGCGTTCGCCCTAGGCAATGAAGCCTCTCACCGTGTCGACGAAGGCGTCGAGCCGGTCGTGATGCACCCAATGCCCGGCGTTCTCGAACTCGACCACCTTCGCGGTCTTGAAGTGCGCGAGCCGGCCATCCTGCTGCGGATTGGAGGCCCAGCTCTCCTTGCCGTAGACCAGCAGCGTCGGGCAGACGATGCGCGCCCACAGGCTCTCGATGGCGTCATAGGTCATGTCGTAGGGCGGGTTCATGCGGACGTAGTTGTCGAACTTCCAGCTGTAGGTGCCGTCCTCGTTCTGGTTGACGCCCTGCTGGGTGAGGTGGCGCGCTTGCTCGGCCGACAGATGCTTGTTCTCGGCCTGCATGCGCGCGAAGGCGTCCTCGATCGTCGGATAGCGGCGCGGCAGGCGGCCGGACAGCCGGCGCTGCTCGTCGATCCAGGCGGTCATGCGCTCGGTCATCGACTTGGTGCCGCGCTCGGCGAGCATCTTGGGCGACGGGCCCAGCCCCTCGATCGCCACTAGCTTGCGCACCTTGTCGGGATAGATGCCGGTGTAGCGCAGGCAGATGTTGCCGCCCAGCGAGTGCGAGACGATGGTGACCGGCGCAAGGTTCTGCTGATGGATGAGCTGGGCGAGGTCGTAGATATAGGCCGACATCGAATAGTTGCCGTCGGGCGACCACTGGCTGTCGCCATGCCCGCGCAGGTCGGGGCAGATCACGTGCCAGTCGCGGCGCAGCGCCTGCGCGACCCAGTCCCAGTTGCGGCAATGATCGCGCCCGCCGTGGACCAGCAGCAGCGGCGGCGCGCCGGGATTGCCCCAATCCACGTAATGCATGCGCAAAC
>VBAF01000244.1 GCA_005884705.1 Alphaproteobacteria bacterium | reverse complement strand
CGCCAAGGTGCAGGTGCTCGACGTGCGCGAGCCCAACGAGTTCTCAGGCCCGCTCGGCCATATCCGCGGCGCGCTGCTGCTGCCGCTCGGCGAGCTCGCGGCCCGCGCCAAGGAAATCCCCAAGGACAAGCCGATCGTCGCGGTGTGCCGCGCCGGCAGCCGCTCGGCGCACGCCACGGCGATCCTGCAGAAGGCCGGCTTCAGCGACGTCGCCAATCTTCCCGGCGGCATGCTGCGCTGGCGCGGCGAGGGCCGCGGCGTCGACGGCGGCGCGGTGTAGCAGCCAAGCGAGGAGGACGTCATGCCGCTTCTCTACAGAAAGCAGGGCCATACCGGCATCCTGACGCTGAGCCGTCCGGAGGCGCGCAACTGCTGGGGGCAGGATTATGCCGACGGGCTGCTTCGTCATCTCGACGAGGCGGCCGACGACGACGAGGTGCGCGCCGTCATCCTGACCGGGGACGAAGCGGGCGGCGCCTTCTCCGCCGGGGCCAATCTGCGCGATCCCAACACCCACAACACCCGCTCGGCCGAGGCCTTCCTCAAGCGCGTCGGCCGCGCCCGCAATTTCCCCTCCAACCTGGTGAGCGACTTCCCCAAGCCGGTGATCGCCGCGGTCAACGGCTATGCCATCGGCATCGGCTGCATCATCACCTTCTGCTGCGACCTGATCGTGGCGTCGGAGCGGGCCGAGTGGCGCTTGCCGCAGGTGGCACTTGGCATCCTGCCGAACTATGGCGGCGCGACACGGCTCGCCCGTCACGTCGGCAAGGGATTGGCGATGCGGGTGGCGATGGGCTTCCCGCTCAAGGCCGACGAGGCCCATCGCATCGGGCTCGCCCAGTGGCTGGTGCCGCACGACAAGCTGATGGAGCAGGCGCTCAGCGTCGCCGAGCACATCGCCGGCCTGCCGCCGCTCGCCGTGCGCATGGTCAAGGAATCCATGAATCGCGGCCAGGACATCCCCAACATCGCCGACGCCTCGCTGGTCGATTCCTACCGCTTCATGGTGCTCGAGATGAGCGAGGACAAGACCGAGGCGCACAAGGCCTGGAGAGAGCGTCGCAAGCCCAGCTTCCGCGGACGATAGGGGCTTGCGCGGCTCGAGCTATCGGCCGATCTCTCGCTTGAAGTTTTCCTTGGTCGCGAGCAGAGCTGCGAAGGTGATCGCGGCGGCTCCCGCGATCAGGTAGGCGGGGCTGAGGTCGTCGGCGGTGCGGTAGACCAGCCAGGTGGCGACCAGGGGCGTCGCGCTGCCGAGCACCGTCCAGGCGATATTGTTGCCGACGGCCAGCGTGGTGCAGCGTATGTCCTCCGGTGTGGTCTCGACCATCAGCGCGTGCATGACGCCGAACTGCACGCCGATCGCCAGCACGAAGCCGGCCTGGCCGAGATAGATCATGGCGATCGAATCGTGGTGCATCAGCCAGAAGAACGGCACCGCGCCGACCACTGCCAGACCCGCGCCGAACAGCATCAGAAGCCGGCGGCCCCACAGATCGGCCAGCCAGCCGCAGAACAGCGAGACCGGCGTGGTCATCAGCATGCTGATCGAGTTGATCTTGTAGGCATGGACAGGCGAGATCCCGTCCACGGTCTGCAGCCAGTCGGCGATGTAGATGAACGCCGCCTGGAAGCCGATCACCGTGAAGCAGGCAAGCGCGGTGATTCGGTTCAGCAGCGGCAGGTGGTTGCGGAACAGTTCGACGATCGGCGTGGTCGTGCTCTTGACCGCAAGGTCCGGCATGTCGCGCAGTTCGTAGCGCACCCAGAAGCCGCCGATGCCCGCCACCACGCCGAACAGGAAGGGAATACGCCAGCCCCACTCGGTGAGCTCCTGCGGCGACAGGTTGGCCGCGAGAGCGAAGGCGGCAAACGACGCGGCCTGCACGCCGAGCCCGGTGCCGACGCCGCCGATCGCACCCGACAGGGCGCGGCGGCCCCTGGGCGCGTTCTCGATCAGGAAGACGCCGGCGATGGCCGCCTCGCCGCCGGTCGCAACGCCCTGCAGCATGCGCAGCACAGTGAGCAGGATGGGCGCCGCGATGCCGATGGTGGCGTATCCCGGCAGCAGGCCCATGGCGACCGTCGTGACAGCCATGCCAACGATCGAGATCGTGAGCGCGGTGGTGCGGCCGTGCCGGTCGCCGATATGGCCGAAGATGACCGAGCCGAGCGGCCGCGTCAGGAAGCCCATGGCGAAGACGCCGAAGGCGCTCAACGTCTCCGAGATGCGGTCGCCGGTATTGAAGAAGGTGGCGCCGATCTGCAGCGCGAAGAAGCCGTAGATCGAGAAGTCGTACCACTCGAGCACATTGCCGACCACGCCGGCGGTGATGATCCGCGTGCGGCTGTATGTTCTTGTCGAGATTGCTGCCCCCGCTTTTCCCCGAGGGCATCATGGCATCGGCCGGTCAGCTCTTCCATGCGGCGGTGGCGCGCGCCCCAGGGGCGACCTCGGCCGCCGTCGGCGTCTTGACGTTCTGCATGTGCTGATAGCGCTGGGCGGCGAACCACAGCGCGTAGTCGCCGAACTTGATCGGCGGGTACTTCGCCGGGCTGTCGGCCGACCGGCACGACGGCAGGCACTCGATGATCGTGTCGTGGTCGGGGTCGCAGAAAAACGGGATGGCGTAGCGCAGGGTGCCGGAGACATTGCGCACGCGGTGCGGCGTCGACAGGAAGCGCTCGTTGGTCCAGCGGTGCAGGATGTCGCCGCCATTCACCACGAAGGCATCCTCGACATAGGGCGCGTCGGCCCATTGGCCGCTCGGCACCAGGATCGACAGGCCCTGCACCTTGTTGGGCGGCAGCAGGGTCATGAAGCCCGAATCGGTGTGCGGCACCAGGCTCGCGATCTGATCGTCGGCGGCGTCGATCTGCGGATAGCGCGACTGCCGCAGGATCATGTGCGGCACCTTGAAACAGGCGTCGAAGAAATTCTCGGGCAGGTCGAGCGCCAGCGCATAGAGGCGCACCAGCCTCTGGCACAGCGCCTCCATGGTGCGCATGTATTTCAGCGTCTGCTCGCGGAAGCCTGGCAGGTTGTCCGGCCACTGGTTCTGCACATGGAAGCGACGGCCGGCGATCACGTTCGGATCGTTGGCGTCGCGCTCGCGGCGCAGGAAATAGGCCTCGTTCTGGCTCGGCTTCTTGCCCTGGGCCGCAGCGTTGGGCGGCGGCGTCTCGGCGATCGGCATATAGCCGATCGTGTGCTCGTTCACCCTGAGCTTGAGCTTCTCTTCGATCGGCTGGGCGTGGAAACGCGCCGCTTGTTCGTACTGCGCCTCGATCAGCGGCTTCGGCACGCCGTGGCCGGCCAGATAGTAGAAACCGACATTCTCGAACGCCCAGGCGAGCTCGGCCGCGGCCTTCTCGGCGGCGCCCGGCGTGCCGGCCAGGAAGCCGGACACGTCGATCAGCGGAATCGCGCCGCCGATCAGCACCGGCGGCGGGGCGGGGGCGATGGCGGGACGGGAAATCGTCTGGTCCATGGTCCGACTTTTAGCACGCCGGCAGGCCGAATCGCCAACGCAGGAAGGCCAGCACGTCGGCAGCGCAGCGGTCGGGCACCGCATCGCAAATATTGTGCGGCAGGCCCTCGTAGGTGATTGCCTGAACGTCCGGGATGCGCTCGACCATGACGTCGTAGTTCTTGATCGAGCCCACGGTCTCACCGCCCGGGATGACCAGCAGGGTCGGACACTTGATCGCGGGCAGCCTCTCGCTCCACTCCCGCTGGCTCATGTAGCCGACGAAGCGCGTGACCCAGGCCGGATCGTTCTTCGCCGCCTCGTCGACGAACCATTCGACGAGGCCTTTCGGCACCTTGTCGAGCGGCAAACGGTCGGCGATGGTGGCCGCGAAGAAGCCGCGCAGCCCTTCCGTGGCGATGCGCGGCAGCCAGCTCGCGGCCTGGCTGTTGCGCAAGCCCGCCGTCGAGCCGAACAGCATCAGGCTCTTCACCTTCTCCGGCGACGTCATCGCCAGGTTCTGCGCGATGTAGCCGCCCGCCGAGTTGCCGACGATGTGGCACGCCTCGATCCCGAGATGGGCCAGCAGCTCGGAGACGTCGGCGACCAGCCGATTCATGTCGAGGGTCGACGTCGCCGGCGGCACCTCCGATTCGCCGTGGCCGCGCAGGTCGAGCCGCACCACGCGATAATGCCGGCACAGGCCCGGCACCCAGGCATAGAAGCGCTTGGCATGGCCGACCGCGGCATGCAGCAGCAAGAGGGTGTCGGCTTGCCGCCACGGATCGGTATAGTCGTCGATGTAGTAGGCGAGCCTGATGC
>VBAF01000243.1 GCA_005884705.1 Alphaproteobacteria bacterium | reverse complement strand
GGGCTGTCAGGTAAAGCCGGCCCGCCGTTATGTCAACCGAGCTTGCGCCGCAGCGGCATTGGGCTATAGGCACGCCATGACCATTCGCCAGATCACCGTTTTTGGCGGCAGCGGCTTCGTCGGCCGTGCCATCGTCCAGGCTCTGGCCCGCGAGGGCTACATGATCCGGGTGGCAGTGCGCCGCATTGGCCTCGCCAACGGGGTCAAGGCGTTCGGCGATGTCGGCCAGATCAACCTGATGCAGGCCAACCTGCGCATGCCGGCCTCGATCGCGCTGGCGGTGGCGGGCAGCGACGCGGTGGTCAATGCCGCGGGCATCCCGTTCCCGCGCGGCCGACAAACCTATCAGGCGGTGCATGCCGACGGGGCGCGCCACATCGCCGACGCCTGCCGGGCAGCCGGGGTTAAGCGGCTGATCCATATCTCCGGCATCGGCGCCGACAACCGCAGCTCGCGCAACGCCTACATCAAATCCAAGGTCGCGGCCGAAGACGCCATCGTCGGCGGCTTCACCAGCGCGACCATCCTGCGGCCGAGCGTGGTGTTCGGGCCCAACGACGTGCTGTTCACCCGGCTCGCCGGCATCGCCAGCACGGCGCCCATCGTGCCGCTGATCGGCGACGGCTCGGCCAGGGTCCAGCCGGTCTTCTCCGCCGATGTCGGCCGCGCCGTGGTGGCGGCGCTGAAGCGGCCGGATACCGCCCGCACGGTGTTCGAGCTGGGCGGCCCTAGAATCTACAGCTACCGCGAGATCGCCCGGCTGGTGCTGCTCGAGATCGATCGCCGCAAGCCGATCGTCGGCGTGCCGGCACCCTTGATGAAGCTGGCCGGTTTCTTTGCCCAACAGATCGGCCGCCTCGGCCTCACCCCGCCCCTCACGGCCGACCAGGTCGAGCTGATGTGCCACGATAATATCGTGCGCCCCGGCGCCAACACCTTCGCCATGCTGGGCATCGAGCCCGCCGCGCCGGAGGCCATCCTGCCGACCTACCTGGACCGCTTCCGGGTCGGCGGCCGCTACAACCAGCACGCTCCGGCTTAGCGATTCAGCACCTTGTTCTCCGGGCGCCTTGGCGCGCCCTCGGCCATTAGTCCATAATCGATACTTATTGGGGTGACTACGCCCAAAGATTTGGCGTCTCGGAACCCAACGAACGATCTACTCGGTCAAAATAGGTCAATACTATTGACTCGAGACGGTTGGAGTGATCTAACCGGTCTAAGACGCAGCTTTCGCGCCTCGGGCACGGCCGTTGCGTAATAAAATTACACACATGCGCGTAGGGGCCCGTCATGGCCGAAAGGATGCTGAAGTTCGTCGGAACGCCGCAGGCCCTGCCCGAGAAGCGGCCGGCCGCGGAGCGTCGCCGCGACTTCCAGGAAATCTACGCCGAGTACGCCCGCGACAAGGCCGCCGAGCAGGCGGCGCGCTGCTCGCAATGCGGCGTGCCGTTCTGCCAGGTCCATTGCCCGCTGCACAACAACATCCCGGACTGGCTGAAGCTCACCGCCGAGGGCCGGCTCGACGAAGCCTACGAACTCTCGTCGGCGACCAACAACTTCCCCGAAATCTGCGGCCGCATCTGTCCGCAGGACCGGTTGTGCGAAGGCAACTGCGTGATCGAGAAGGGCTTCGAAGCGGTCACCATCGGCTCGGTCGAGAAGTTCATCACTGACACCGCCTGGGAGCAGGGCTGGGTCAAGCCGATCCAGCCGCGCCGCGAGCGCCGCGAGAGCATCGGCATCGTCGGCGCAGGGCCTGCCGGCCTCGCCGCCGCCGAGCAGCTGCGCCGCAAGGGTTACCAGGTCGCGATCTACGATCGCTACGACCGGGTCGGCGGCCTGCTGATCTACGGCATCCCCAATTTCAAGCTCGAGAAGGACGTCGTGCAGCGGCGCGAGAAGCTCTTGCGCGAGTCGAAGGTCACCTTCCATCTCAACTGCGAGGTCGGCCGCAATGTGAGTCTTGTCGAGCTGCGCCAGCGCCATGACGCGGTGCTGCTGGCGACCGGCGTCTACCGGGCGCGCGACATCGCCGTCCCCGGCGTCGGCTTGCCCGGCATTGCCGCCGCCCTCGACTATCTCACCGCCTCCAACCGTCACGGGCTGGGCGACCGCGTGCCTGATTTCGACTCGGGCGCGCTGAACGCGCACGGCAAGAACGTCGTCGTGATCGGCGGCGGCGACACGGCGATGGATTGCGTGCGCACGGCCGTCCGGCAGGGCGCGACGTCGGTGAAGTGCCTGTATCGCCGCGACCGCGGCAACATGCCGGGCTCGCAGCGTGAGGTGAAGCACGCCGAGGAAGAGGGTGTGGAGTTCGTCTGGCTCTCCGCGCCGCAGGCCTTCCTCGGCAAGGCCTCATCAGAGGGTGAGCGTGTGAGCCATGTCCGCTCGGTGCGCATCCATCTCGGCATGCCCGACGCCTCGGGCCGCCAGACTCCGCAGGAAATCGCCAACAGCCACGTCAACATCGAAGCCGACCTGGTGCTGAAGGCGCTGGGCTTCGATCCGGAGGATCTGCCGGGGACCTTCGCCGCGCCCGATCTCGCGGTCACCGGCTGGAACACGCTCAAGATCGACTGGCGCAGCATGATGACCAGCCTCGACGGCGTGTTCGCCGCCGGCGACATCGTGCGCGGCGCGTCTCTCGTGGTGTGGGCGGTGCGCGACGGCCGCGACGCCGCCGAGCGAATCCATTCCTATCTGGCGACCGGGGCCCTCATGACCGAAAACGGGGCTGCGCTGCCGGTCGCGGCGGAGTAACCGATGCTGACGCTTTACGACTTCATGGGCTCGGGCAACGGCTACAAGGTGCGCCTGCTGCTGGCGCAGCTCGGCCTGTCCTACACGCTCGTCGAACGCGACATCCTGAAGGGCGAGACGCGCACACCGGAGTTCCTCGCCAGGAATCCCAACGGCCGCATCCCGACCCTGCAGCTCGAGGACGGCACGCATCTCGCCGAGTCCGATGCCATCCTGTGGTATCTCGCCGAGGGCACCAAGTTCGCGCCGGCGACGCGGCTCGAGCGCGCGCAGACCCTGCAGTGGATGTTCTTCGAGCAGTACAGCCACGAGCCCTACATCGCCGTCGCGCGCTTCTGGAAGCACTACCTGACCAGGCTCTCGCCGCTGCAGGAGCTCGACCTGCCGGAGCGCATGGCCAAGGGCTATGCCGCGTTCGGCGTGATGGAGCAGCATCTCGCGCACCGGCCGTTCTTCGTCGGCGGCCGCTACGGCCTCGCCGACATCGCGCTCTACGCCTACAGCCACCTCGCCGGCGAAGGCGGCTTCAACTTGGACAATTTCCCGCAGGTCAACGCCTGGATGGCGCGGGTCGCCGCCGAGCCCGGCCACGTCACCATGGATCACACGAACTAACCGGAGGAGAGAGCCATGCCGATGATCAACGTGCAGATGTTCGAGGGCCGCACCACCGAGCAGCGCCGAAAACTGGCAAAGGAGCTGACCGACGC
Organism: Alphaproteobacteria bacterium; assembly: GCA_005884705.1. Taxonomy (GTDB): domain Bacteria; phylum Pseudomonadota; class Alphaproteobacteria; order Reyranellales; family Reyranellaceae; genus Reyranella. The sequence continues at coordinate 3,695 of VBAF01000243.1, read as the reverse complement.
CACCTGTCGCGCGCTCGACTGCACGCCCGACGCCGTCCAGATCATCCTGACCGACGTCAAGAAAGAGAACTGGGCCGAAGCCGGGAAGCTGTTTTCTGACTAGTCGTCATCCCGAGCGGAGCGCAGCGAAGTCGAGGGATCTTGTCTGACCCAGACAAGGTCTCTCCACTCGGGCCTGCGGCCCTCGGTCGAGACGACGGAATAGGGTATCGCACCATGTCCGCCAACGAATTCGTCCGACAGTACCTCGAAGGCACCGAGCGCCTCACCGCCGCCTACGGCTACAACCCCGCCGAGGGATCCGATTCCTGCGGCGTCGGCCTGATCGCGGCGCTCGACGGCAAGCGGCGGCGCGATGTCGTCGTGGCGGGCATCGATGCGCTGAAGGCGGTTTGGCATCGCGGTGCCGTCGATGCCGACGGCAAGACCGGCGACGGTGCGGGCATCCACGTCGAGATTCCACAGGACTTCTTCAAGGAATACGTCCGCGACGCCTCGGGCCAGGACCCGCAAAGTGGCCGGCTTGCCGTCGGCACGGTGTTCCTGCCGCGCACCGACCTGGGCGCGCAGGAGCGTTGCCGCACCATCGTCGAGACCGAGATCCTGCGCGCCGGCCACATGATCCTGGGCTGGCGCCAGGTGCCGGTCGACATCTCGGTGATCGGCGAGAAGGCCAACGCGACGCGGCCCGAGATCGAACAGATCTTGATCGGCCGCGGCGACCCCAGGCTCGACAACCGCGAGTTCGAGAAGCAGCTCTACATCCTGCGCCGGCGCATGGAGAAGGCGGCGATCGCCGAGAACATCGGCGAGTTCTACGTCTGCTCGCTGTCCTGCCGCTCGCTGATCTACAAGGGCATGTTCCTCGCCGAGCACCTGTCGGCCTTCTATCCCGACCTGCTCGACGAGCGCTTCACCCAACACCTTCCCGCAATGGAAGCTCGCCCAGCCGTTCCGCGTGCTCGCCCACAACGGCGAGATCAACACGCTGCTCGGCAACGTCAACTGGATGAAGAGCCACGAGGCACGGCTCGACCACGAGGGTTTCGGCGCCTTCATCGAGGACCTCAAGCCGATCATCCAGCCCGGCGCCTCGGATTCCTCGGCGCTCGACAACGTGTTCGAGCTGCTGGTGCGCGGCCATCGCAACCTGCCGATGGTCAAGACCATGATGATCCCCGAGGCCTCGGCGTCGAACCCCAACGTGCCGGCCAAGCACCGCGCGATGTACAACTACGTGAACGGCGTGATGGAGCCGTGGGACGGACCAGCCGCAATCGCCGCCGTCGCCGGCAAGTGGGCGCTGGTCGGCCTCGATCGCCATGGCCTGCGGCCGCTGCGCTACGTCGTGACCTCGGACGACCTGCTGATCGCGGGCTCGGAGTCCGGCATGGTGCCGCAGGAAGAGTCCAAGATTCTCGAGAAGGGACGGTTGGGGCCAGGCGAGATGCTGGCGGTCGACATGGACCAGCCGCGGCTGTTCAAGGATCGCGAGCTCAAGGACATGCTCGCCGACACCCACGATTACGCCGCGTGGACGACGCGCACGGTCGAGCTCGATTCGCTGATCAAGCAGGACGCGCCGCACGAAAGCCGGTTTGCATCCGAGGAGCTGCGGCGGCGCCAGTTCGCGGTCGGCTGGTCGGTCGAGGATCTCGAGATGATCCTCCATCCGATGTGCGAGGACGGCAAGGAAGCCGTCGGCTCGATGGGCGACGACTCGCCGCTCGCAGTGCTGTCGGACACCTATCGCGGCATGCACCACTATTTCCGGCAGTACTTCAGCCAGGTCACCAACCCGCCGATCGACAGCCTGCGCGAGCGCAACGTCATGACGATCCGCACCCGGCTCGGCAATCTCGGCAACATCCTCGACGAGTCGCCTGAGCAGAGCGAGATGCTGTCGCTGCAGTCGCCGATCGTGCTCAACGCCGAGTTCGAGGCGATGCGCAAGTACATGGGCGACACGGCCGCGCGCATCGACTGCACCTTCGAGGTCAAGGGTGGGCCCAAGGACAGGCTCGACGCCATGCGCCAGGCTTTCGACCGCATCTGCAAGGAAGCCGAGGATTCGGTGCGCTCGGGCTGCCTGCACATCGTTCTGACCGACGCCAATGTCGATGCCGAGCGCGCCGCGCTGCCGATGATCCTGGCGGCGGGCTGCGTGCACTCCTACCTGGTGCGCCAGTCGCTGCGCACCTTCACCTCGCTCAACGTGCGCTCGGCCGAGTGCCTCGACGTGCATTATGTCGCCGTCATCATCGGCGTCGGCGCCACCACGGTGAACCCCTACCTCGCCGAGGAGACGATCGCCGCCCGCCACGCGCGCGGCCTGTTCGGCAAGGCGTCGCTCGGCGCCTGCCTGGCCAACTACAAGAAGGCGCTCGACGAGGGGCTGCTCAAGACCATGAGCAAGATGGGCATCTCGGTGCTGTCCTCTTACCGCGGCGGTTGCAACTTCGAGGCGGTCGGCCTGTCGCGCTCGCTGGTGCAAGAATTCTTTCCGGGCATGCCGTCGCGCATTTCGGGTATCGGCCTGCGCGGCGTCCAGGAGAAGATCGCCCAGCAGCATGCCCGTGCCTTCGACGAGGAGGTGATCGCGCTGCCGATCGGCGGCTTCTACAAGTATCGCCGCGGCGGCGATCACCACAATTTCGAGGCCAACCTCATCCACATGCTGCAGGACGCGGTGAACACCGAGTCCTATGCCAAATTCAAGAGGTACAGCGAGGCGGTGCGCCGCCTGCCGCCGATCAACCTGCGCGACCTGCTCGACTTCAGGGCCGACCGCAAGCCCGTGCCGATCGACGAGGTCGAGTCGATCACCGAGCTGCGCAAGCGCCTGGTGGCGCCCGGCATCTCGCTGGGCGCGCTCGGGCCGGAGGCGCACGAGACATTGTCGATCGCCATGAACCGCATCGGCGCCAAGTCCGATTCGGGCGAAGGCGGCGAGGACCCGGCGCGCTACAGCCCGCGGCCCAACGGTGACAACGCCTCGTCGGCGATCAAGCAGGTGGCGTCGGGCCGCTTCGGCGTCACCGCGGAATATCTCAACAACTGCCGCGAGCTCGAGATCAAGGTCGCCCAGGGCGCCAAGCCCGGCGAGGGCGGCCAGTTGCCGGGCGTCAAGGTCAGCGAGATGATCGCGCGACTGCGCCATTCGACACCCGGCGTCAGCTTGATCAGCCCGCCGCCGCATCACGACATCTATTCGATCGAGGATCTGGCGCAGCTGATCTACGACCTGAAGCAGATCAATCCCGAGGCGCGGGTCACCGTGAAGCTGGTGGCGCGCTCGGGCATCGGCACCATCGCGGCCGGCGTCGCCAAGGCCAAGGCCGACGTGATCCTGGTGTCGGGCCATAGCGGCGGCACCGGGGCGAGCCCGCAGAGCTCGATCAAGTATGCCGGCATCCCGTGGGAAATGGGCTTGTCGGAGACGCACCAGGTGCTGACCCTCAACCGGCTGCGCGAGAAGGTGCTGCTGCGCACCGACGGCGGCATCAAGACCGGCCGCGACGTGGTGATCGCCGCCCTTTTGGGCGCCGAGGAGTACGGCATCGGCACCGCGTCGCTGATCGCCATGGGCTGCATCATGGTGCGGCAGTGCCATTCCAACACCTGCCCGGTGGGAGTCTGCACCCAGGACCCCAAGCTGCGCGCCAAGTTCGAGGGCTCGCCGGAGAAGGTGGTCA
>VBAF01000242.1 GCA_005884705.1 Alphaproteobacteria bacterium | reverse complement strand
TGGCCGGGATCGGCACCGGCGACATGCGGTTGAACGCCCAATAGAACCAGCCCGCCGAGACGCGCTTGCTCATGGTGTCCCAGGCCCGGGTCTGGCGCACGCCGTAGACGATGTCGTAGCCCTCGCGCCAGCGCTCGATGAACGGCCCGAACAGGTCGGGTGGATCCTGCAGGTCGATATCCATCGGGATCAGGATGTCGCCGCGGGCATGGTCGATGCCGGCGGTGAGCGCGGCCTCCTTGCCGAAGTTGCGTGACAGGTTGACGACGCGAATGCGCGGGTCCTGCCGGCTGCAATCCAGCAAGTGGCTCAGCGTGTCGTCGCGCGAGCCGTCGTTCACGAACACGATCTCGAAGCGCAGGCCGGCACGCTCGAGGAACGGCTCGACCGTCGTCAGGAACAGCCCGATCGACTCGTCCTCGTTGAACACCGGGACGACCAGCGAGAGCAGCGGATCGGCCGGCCGGCGGGCGCGCTGGGCGGCGAGCTGGCGCTCGAGGGCTGAGGTTGACTTGGCCGGCAGGGGCAGGGACGAATCGGGCACGGCCCTAGTTTACACGATTGGCCGTCAGGTAACGACTTCAACCGCGCCGCTCAGCTCCATGATGCCGAGCTCGACCTTGAGGTCGGGATAGCGCTTGCCGACCTCGGCCCGGAAGGCGTGCAGCGCCTCGACATGCGTTTTGGTCTCGAAGGCACGGTCGGTCTTGATGCGCTCACCGTAGGCCACGACGGCTGCGCCGCAGTCGCGGTGGGTGATGGCCACCACCCGCGTCACTTCGTGCAGGTCATAGGTGATTTTCAGGTTGTCCCAATAGGTCTTTTGCCAGTCGGCGAAGGCCGGTGCGACGACACCGATCGGGCCGCCGGCAATGTTGAACTGGCTGTAGAGGTTCTGCCAGCCGCGGCTCGACATGTAGGTCCAGGTGTTGGTGGTGAAGCGCGGATCGATGCACTTCAGGAGCATCGCCTCGTAGCCCTTGTCGATGGCAAAGGCGGGCGTCGCCACGGTTGCCGCGGCCGCCAGGCCGAGGCCGAGCGCTCGCCGGCGCGACAGGAGCTCCAGGCAGCCGCAGCCGGCATGGTGAGGTTGATGAGTCATCGGAACGTAGCCTTCCCCTGCTGAGCCAAGCCGCCTTTGGCATTGGCGATCCATGTCGCCAGCGAGCCGTCGGGCTCGCGCCGCGCCGCGACCGTGAAAGGCGCGCCGGAGAACGCTGGCGAAAGCGCGCGGAATTCGAAGGTCGCCGGAGTCTTGTCGGGCACGGCGCGGCGCGCCAGCTCGATTTGCAGCAGGCCCATCAGCGGCCCGTGCACGATCAGGCCGGGATAGCCTTCGACGCCGGTGACGTAGGGTTGGTCATAGTGGATGCGATGGCCGTTGAAGGTCAGCGCCGAGAAACGGAACAGCAGCACCGGATCGGCGACGATCGTCTTGGCGGTGGTCGCATCGCTCGGCGCGGGCTTGGGCTCGCGCATCGCCTCGCCGGGCTTGGCCGCCTCGCGATAGACGATGTCGTGCTCCTCGACCAGCGAGGTGCCTTTGGGACCGGAGAGGGTGTGCTCGACCGTGACGAACACCATCGCGCCGGTGGCGCCGGTCTTAGGCTCGATCGACTTGATCGCCGAGACGCGTTTGGCGGTCTCGCCGATGCGGATCGGCGCGCCGTCGAAGCGGAAGCGGCTGCCCGCCCACATGCGGCGCGGCAGGTCGATCGGCGGCAGGAAGTCGCCGCGCTCGCCATGGCCGTCCGGGCCGATTCTCGAGGCGGGCGCCGCCTCGAGAAAGTAGAGCCAATGCCAGAGCGGCGGCAGCGGGTCACCCATGCGCGGCTCGGGATCGCGCTCGTCGAGAGTGGCGATCAGGGCCTTGGCCGGCCAGGGGGCGACGAAGTCCTCCACGGACTGGGTCCGGCCTATCCAGGCGCGCATGTCATCGAGCGGCATGAGGCGATTCTGCCACTGTCTGCCTGGGGTGGAAAGGCCGCGCCGTGCTGCTATAACCCGCCGCGAAACGCTGTTGCGGAGCGACTGAGATGACGACTTTCGACGATCGCGAAAAGGCTTTTGAGGGCGCGTTCAGCCACGACATGGAGCTGCAGTTCAAGGCGCGCGCCCGCAAGAACAAGATGCTGGGCCTGTGGGCGGCCGGCCTGATGGGCAAGAGCGGCGCCGACGCCGAGCACTACTCGCGCGACATCGTCATGGCCGACTTCGAGAAGCCGGGCGACCACGATGTCATCCACACCCTGATGCGCGACCTCGCCGCGGCCGGCAAGCCGACCGAGGAGCATACCATCCGCAAGCAGGGCGAGCGCTTCCTGGTCGAGGCCACCAAGCAGGTGATGGCCGAGGTGAAGCGGTAGCTACCCGAACACCCGCCTGAAGATCGTGTCGACATGCTTGGTGTGGTAGCGCATGTCGAACAGGGCGCCGAGCTCGTCGTCCGCCAGGAACTCAGCGATCTCCTTGTCCGAGCGGCATAGCGCCAGGAGCGAGGCGTTGCCGCGCCAGGCCTCCATCGCGTTGCGCTGGACGGCGGCGTAGGACGCCTCGCGGCTCATGCCCTTCTGGGTCAGCGCGAGCAGGATGCGCTGCGAGAACACCAGCCCGCCCAGCGAATCGAGATTGGCCTTCATACGCTCGGGGTACACCAGGAGCTGCTCGATCACACCGGCCATGCGGTTGAGCGCGAAGTCGAGCGTGCCGGTCGCGTCGGGCGCGATGTAGCGCTCGGTCGAGGAGTGCGAGATGTCGCGCTCGTGCCACAGCGTGACGTTCTCCAGTGCCGGCACGACGGCGCTGCGCACCACGCGCGGTGATGTTCTCGGTCAGCACGGGATTGCGCTTGTGCGGCATCGACGAGGAGCCCTTCTGGCCCTCGGAGAAGAACTCCTCGGCCTCGCGCACTTCGGTGCGCTGCAGATGGCGGATCTCGGTGGCGAGGTTCTCGAGCGACGAGGCGACCACGCCCAGGGCGGCGAAGAACGCGGCATGCCGGTCGCGCGGAATCACCTGGGTCGACACCGGCTCGACCGCCAGCCCGAGCTTCTTGGCGACGTGCTGCTCGATCTGGGGCTCGACGTTGGCGAAGGTGCCGACCGGACCTGAGATGGCGCAGGTCGCAATCTCGGCCCGCGCCGTCACCAGCCGGGCGCGGTTGCGGGCGAAGGCGGCGTAGTGGCCAGCGAGCTTGACGCCGAAGGTGGTCGGCTCGGCATGGATGCCGTGGCTGCGGCCGATCGTCAGCGTGTCCTTGTGCTCGAAGGCGCGCTTCTTGAGCGCCGCCAGCAGCCGATCGATACCTTGCAGCAGGATATCCGAGGCCTGGGTGAGCTGGACCGCGAAGGTGGTGTCGAGCACGTCCGACGAGGTCAGGCCCTGGTGCACGAACCGTGACTCCGACCCGATGAAGGTGCCCAGCCAGGTCGTGAAGGCGATGACGTCGTGCTTGATCACCCGCTCGATGGCGTCGATTTTCTCGACCTCCCCCGCCGGGTTGGCCTTGAGCGCCTCCATCGCCTTGGCGCCGCCGGCCCAGATCGCCTTGGCGGCGTCCCTGGGAATCACGCCCATCTCGGCCATGGCGTCGCAGGCATGCGCCTCGATCTCGAACCAGATGCGGAAGCGGTTCGCCGGCGTCCAGATGGCGGCCATTGGTGGGCGGGAATAGCGGGGGATCATGGCCGGACTTTTAGCCCCGATGCCGCGCCTGCGCCATGTTAAGAAGTGGCGCAATGAAACCGCTTGCCGACTGCCCCAAAGCCACCCTAGCCGCGATCCGGGGGGTGCTGACCGACATCGACGAGACCGTCTCGACCCAGGGCCATTTGACCACCGAAGCCTATGGCGCCCTGGCGGCGCTGAAGGAGGCCGGCTTGCTGGTCGTTCCCGTCACCGGCCGGCCGGCCGGCTGGTGCGATATGATCGCCCGCTTCTGGCCGGTCGATGCCGTGGTCGGCGAAAACGGCGCCTTCTGGATGTGGCACGACTGGCAGGCCCGCAAACTGCGCACCCGGTTCGTCCAGTCGGACGGCGAGCGCGCCGACGGCCGCCGCCGCCTCGAGGCGGTGGGCGCCGATGTGTTGCGCGAAGTGCCGGGCGCAGGCATCGCCTCGGACCAGCCCTACCGTCTGGCCGACCTCGCCATCGATTTCTGCGAGGACGTTCCGCCGCTGCCGCGGCCCGAGGTCGAGCGCATCGTGGCGGTCTTCGAGCGGCATGGCGCGCAGGCCAAGGTGAGCTCGATCCATGTCAACGGCTGGTTCGGCGACTACGACAAGCTCACCACCAGCACGGCGATGATGGCCGAGCTGTTCGGCGTCGATCTCGCGCGCGAGTTTCCCAATGGCGTCGGCGTCGCCAATGTGCGTGACTTCGCCGATGCCATGCCGCACCTGCCGCGCTGGATCACGCGGGCCCGCTCCGGCGCTGGGTTCGTCGAGCTGGCGCAGGCGCTGATCGCGGCGAGATCGTGAGGCAGGGTGGGGACGACGTTCACGCATACCTTCGTCTACGAGCTGGTGACGCTGTTCGTCATCCTCGATCCGGTTTCGACCATCCCGATCTTCCTTGCCGCAACCGTCGGCCTGCCGCGCAACGACTCCCTCAAGGTCGGCGCCTATGCGGTGGCTATCGCCTTCGTCGTGCTGCTGCTCTTCATTGCCGCCGGGCAATTCCTGCTCGATGCGCTGCACATCCCGATGCCGTCCTTCCAGCTCGCCGGCTCGATCGTGCTGCTGCTGTTCGGGCTGAAGCTGGTGCTCGGCAAGATCGGCGAGGAGGCGGCCGCGATTCCGGCGGGCACGCCGTTGCACGAGCGGGCAATCTATCCGCTGGGCATTCCCGGCATCGCGGGACCCGGCTCGATGCTCACGGTGGTGCTGCTGACCGACAACAACACCCGAACCATCAAGGAGCAGGCAATCACCACCGGGGAGCTCGCGATCTGCCTCGGGGTGCTGCTCGGCATCTATGCGATGGCGAGCTACCTCTACAAGCTGCTCGGCCGCGGCGGCATCGAGGTCGTAAGCCGCGTGTTCGGCCTGATCGTGGCCAGCATCGCCGTCAACAACCTGGTCATCGCCATCAAGCTGAGCTTCGGTCTGGCTTAAGGAGCCGGCGCCACCAACAGTGAGCCGAAGCGGATCACGCTGTCGGCCTGGCTCCAGACGCCGACCGTCCCCGACACCGGCAGGCTGGCGTCGGTCGCCTTGAGGACCGGCTTGTCGTCGAGCGAGACGTCGAAGCTGCTGCCCTTGAGGATCACCCGCAGGGCGTGCCAGCGGTCGCTCGCGACCTCGGCCTCCTGGCCGGCGATCAGCGCGCGGCGGCCGCGCTGCATGCGGTAGAGCTGGACCCGTCCTTCGAGCGCGTCGACCCGCACCACGTAGTAGTCGTTGGCGCTCTGGGCGCGCAGCACCAGGCCGGCCGCCCGAGCGTGACGGCCGCCGACCGCCTTGAAGCGCAGGGTGGCGTCGAGGTCGCGCGCGATCGTCTGCTCGGAGATGCACAGCGGGAAATGCAGGTCGGTGGCGTCGCCCGCGGTCTCGCTCAGCGCCCAGCCGCCCAGCGCCACCGGGTCGCTCACCGCCTGCCACTGAGCGGTCCGGCCGACGCCGGTGATGCCCTGGGTGCAGGCGATCCGCCCGTCCGAGGTGGTGAGCGGCGCCACCATCTGGGCTGCCGCAGGCGAGGCGAGCAGCGCCAGGACGGCGCCGAACAACAGGCAATGCATGCGTCGCAGGCTATCAGAAGCCGTTCGGCTTGACCGCGCCGGCGGGACGGAGGAGTTTACGCCGCGGTCGAAATCCGGGGCCTTTGAAGGGGGAAACATCATGCGACTTTGCACGATCAATAGCGGCGGAAAGCCGGCGGTCGGCGTCAAGATGGGCGATGGCAAGGTCATCGACCTCAGCAAGCAGATGCCGCGCGGTCCGAAGTCGGTGGTCGAGATCCTGGCCGGCGGCAAGAAGCTCCAGCAGGCGGTGCTCAAGGCCTGCGCCAAGCCGAAGGCCGGCGCCACGGTGTCGGAGAAGTCGGCCAAGTACCTGTCGCCGATTCCCAATCCGGGCAAGATCCTGTGCATCGGGCTGAACTACCGTAAGCACGCCGAGGAGACCGGCAATCCGATCCCCGCCTATCCGGTGGTGTTCTGCCGCTACAACAACACGCTGACCCCGCACAACGGCAAGATGCCGCGGCCCAGCCACTCCGATCAGCTCGACTGGGAATGCGAGCTCACCGCCGTGATCGGCAAGAAGTGCCGCAACGTGCCGAAGGAGAAGGCGCTCTCGGTGGTCGCGGGCTACGCCTGCTTCAACGACGGCTCGGTGCGCGACTGGCAGCGCAAGTCGGGCGGCCAGTTCACGCTCGGCAAGAACTTCGACGGCACCGGCGGCTTCGGCCCCGACATCGTCACGTCGGACGAGCTGCCGCCGGGCGGCGCGCCGCTCAGGATCATGACGCGGGTCAACGGCGCGGTCATGCAGGACAGCAACACTGACGACCTGATCTTCGACGTGGCGACGCTGGTGCACGAGCTCACCAAGGTGTTCACCCTGGAGCCGGGCGACCTGATCGTCACCGGCACGCCGTCGGGCGTGGCGGCGGCGCGCAATCCGCAGCCCTGGCTGAAGCCGGGCGACGTCTGCGAGATCGAGATCCAGAAGATCGGCGTGTTGCGCAACGTCATCACGCAGGGCGCCTAAGCTAGGCGCTTCGCTTCGGCAGGTTCGCGATGCCGCCCATCATCAGGCGGGTCGCGAACTCGATCGCGCCTGCGGTGTCGACCGGATCGCGCGAGACCATGACGACCGAGATGTCGAACACCACGCCGGAGAGCGCGGCCACCAGGTAGCCCGCATCGACGTCGGGCAGGACGCCGCGCTGGATCGCCGCGGTCACGTCGTCGAGCAGCTGGCGCGCCATGACCTGCAGGTCGGGCTTCTCGAACAGCATGCGGATCGGCGTCACGTTGTTGCGGCCGAACGCCAGGATCTCCGGATCGTTGACCACGAAGTTCATGTAGGTCGAGATGTGGCTGCGGAAGAACTCCTCGGCGGTGCGCGCCTTGGCGCGGCCGCCGCGGTGTCGCCGCATCAGCTCGACGCTCATCTCGCGCACCACGGCCTCGAAGATCTCGGCCTTGTCCTTGAAGTAGTTGTAGAAGGTGCCAGAGGCGAGGTCGGTGCGGCGCACGATGTCGCGCACGCCGGCGGCGCCGTAGCCCATCTCTGCGAACACGCTGCGCGCGGCCTTGAGCAGGGCGGCGCGGTTCTCCGCCTTGTTCTGCTCGCGCCGGCCCGAGCGCTCGCCCACGCCCCGTGCCGTCGTTCCCGCCTGGTCGGTCATGCCCGCACGCCTCGAGTCATCGGCCCAGCCGCGCCAGCTCGTGGCGCAGCCCGGCCACCATATCATCCATCGCCCGCGCCGCCGCCTGCAAGGCGCCGCGCATGCCGACGAAGCCGTGGATCAGCGATTCGAACTCGCGGTGCACCACCTTGACGCCGGCTGCGGGCAGCCGGTCGGCATAGGCCTGGCCCTCGTCGCGCAGCGGATCGAGGCCGACGGTGGAGATCGCCCGCGAGGTCGGGGCTGCGCAGCGGCGAGACGCGCGGATCGGCGATCTCGGCGAGGTCGTTGAGGTAGAGGCCGCGCATCCATTCCATGTCGTCGTGGGTCAGCAGGAAGCCCTGGCCGCACGAGCTGTGCGACGGCGTGTCGGCGCCGAGGTCGGTCGCCGGATAGATCAGCCATTGCAGGCATGGCGGGTGGAGCTCGCCGCGCACCAACTGCGCCACGACAGTGGCGAGCGTGCCGCCGGCCGAATCGCCCGCGACCACGATGCGGTCGGGATCGATGCCGAGCTCGACCGCTTCGCCCGCGAGCCAGCGGAACGCCGCCACCGCGTCGTCGAGCGCGGCGGGGAATTTGTGCTCCGGCGCCAGCCGATAATCGACCGCGACCACCGCGCAGCCGGTGCGGGCGCAGAAGAAGCGGCAGGGCAGGTCGTAGGCCTCGAGGCTGCCGATCACCCAGCCGCCGCCGTGGAAATAGAGGATGGTCGGCAGTAGGCGCGCCACCGAGTCGGCCGGGCGATAGATCCGCACGCGCAACCGGCCGCCGGGTCCGGCGATCGTGCGGTCGACGATCTCGCCGACCGGCGCCGGCCCGCCTGACATCATCTTCTGGAACAGGTCGAACTCGGCGCGCGCCTGCGCCACGCCCAGCCGATGCAGCGGCTGCTGGCCGCTGGAGGCGAGCAGCTTCAGGAACCATTGGGTGCGGCTGTCGAGCGTGCGGCCGTCGACGGTGATCTGGGGGCCGGCCAGCAGGTTGACCCAGGAGATCGGCATGCGCAGCGCCAGATTGGCTGTCATGCCCTGCAGTTGGCGCGCGATCTCCTTCAGCTCCATCGCGGATTTCCTAGCATGTCCTCGACGGGCCGGCATCCGCTGGGTAGCCTCGACAAATGGCCGAGACTGCCGGCGACTTCGCCCAGGCGCCGCGCCGCGAGATCCTGCGCAGCGAGCAGTAGCGCATGCGCGTGCTGGCCGCCCTCCTGCTCTTCATCCGGTGCCTGACCTCGATCGGCCTCGGTCCGTTGGCGATCCGCAGCGACGAGCAGCCGGTGCGCGTCTGGCGGCTGCCGTGATCTGGTACTTCGCCTACGGCTCGAACATGAATCCGGCGCGGCTCGCCGACCAGCGACTGAAGGAGCGGGCGGTGCGGATGGGCCCGCGTATCGCCGGCCGGCTCGACGGCTGGCGGCTGGTCTTCAACAAGGTGGCGCGGGCGCCGGCCGGCGCCGGCGTCGGCAACATCGTCGAGGCGCCGGGCGAGGTGGTGCACGGCACGCTGAACCGGATGCCCGAGGCGGGGCTGGCGGTGCTCGACATCTGGGAGGGCGTGGCCGGCGGCCACTATGCGCGCCGCATCGTGCCGGTGGTGCGCGCCGACACGGGCGCGACGGTCGAGGCAGTGACCTATGTGGCCCTCAAGGTCGGCGACGGGCTTCGGCCGACGCGCGAGTATCTCGACCATCTGCTGGCCGGCAAGGATCTTCTGCCGGCGAGCTATTGGGAGAAGCTGCGGAGAACGCAGACGCTGGACTAGCGTTCCTCCTCTTCGCGGATCCCGCGAAAGAGGAGGAAACCCGAGATCAGGCCAGCGCCTTAACCTTCTTCTTCGCCGGCTTGGCCGCCTTCAGCCGGTCGCCCGGCACCTTGCCGGAATTGTCGATCTCCGGCACGTCGGCCTCATGCCAGAAGTTGAGCTCGATCATCACGCCGTCGGGATCGTGCAGGAAGACCTGCTGGAGCGGCCGCGCCGGCACCTTGCGGACCTCGAACGGGACCTTGTCCTTCTTGATGCGGTCGATCGTGCCGCGGATGTCGGCGCAGTTGATCGCGACATGGTCGATCGCGCCGCCGCCATGGTCCTTGCGGCCGCTTTCGGAGACGAGGTGCAGGATCGCCTTTTCGCCGGCATAGAGCCAGGCGCCGGGGAAATTGAACGGCGGGCGGTCGCCGGAATAGAGGCCGACATACTTCTCGTAGAAGTCGACGGTCTTCTTCAGGTCCTTGCAGAACACATTCCAATGGTCGAGTGACAGAGCGGGCATGGATTCCTCCTTGCAACGGCCGGAGCTTACACCCATCCCGGCTCGTCGTGGCAGCCGGAATCTCAGGGTTTTTCCGCGTATTCGTCGTGGCGGCGCACCCAGGCGGTCAGATTGCCGCCAGGCGGTTCGTTGCGGCCCTTGGGTGCGACGTCGAGGAAGCCGTAGACGCCACCCAGCAGCTCGGTGCCGCGGGCGAAGGTCGAGTAGGTGTGGAAAATGTCGCCCGCTTCGTCCTTGTAGAAGACGCTGTAGCCCGGCAGCTCGTCGTGCATGTAGGGACCGTTCTCGAAGTTGTAGAAAGCTCGGTTCTGCTTCTTTTCTTCTTCGGTGAACGAGACGTGGTAGTCGAAGTTGAAGTCGCTGCCGAACGACGACACCCACTCGAAGGTCCAGCCCATCCGCTTGTGGTAGGCCGCGATCTCGGCATAAGGCGCGCGGCTGATCGCGACGAACATGACGTCGTGGTTGATCAGGTGCACCACCGAGCCGTCGACTTGGTCGGCGCCGAACGAGCAGCCGAGGCAGCCCTCCTTCCAGCCCGGGCCCATCATGAAGTGCTTGACGATCAACTGGCTGCGGCCCGCGAACAGGTCGGCGAGCGTCTTCTTCCCGTCCGGCCCCTCGAAGACATAATTCTTGTCGACCTTGACCCAGGGCAGCTCGCGCGTCCGGCGCCGCAGCTCGTCCTTGGCCTTGAGCAGCTCCTTCTCCTGGGCGAGCAGCGCGCGGCGGGCTTCGAGCCACTCCTCGCGGGATACGGTCTTGTGCGCTTGCATGACGGCCTCCTTCAAAGGGTTTCTGGACGATTGCGGACAGCGTTGAACACGGTGTCGGGAACCTTCACCCGCGGATCCTGGTAGATCGCGCGCAGCTCGCCGAAATGGCGATCCGGCTCGATCGCGAGCGCGGCCAGCCGGTCGAACAACGCGGTGTCGAGCTCGGCGTCGTTCTGCTTCATCGCGCCCCAGACGTCCCACGGCAGCATGACGTGGTCGTTGAGCGCGGCGACGTCGCGGATGACGTTGCCGCCGACGAACCACAGCCCATGCATGTCGAGGATGCCGAAGGCGTTCGGATCGGCCCGGCCGGCGCGGCAGCGTTGCCAGGCATCGCCCGCCACCAGGAACTGGTCGCGCGGCACGTCGAGTGGGTCGAAGGCGATCTTGAACAGCTCGCGCTGGCGGGCATCGAGCTGGGCGTCGATCAGCAGCCAGGCCTTGCGGTCCTCGTTCCAGTACTCGGTCACCCAGTGGTCGAGGAACTTCGCCTTCTCGAAATAGGCGCCGAAGCCGCAGCGTGCGCGAGCGCGCAGGCCGGCGCGGCGCAGCATCGCGACGTGCAGCAAAGTGAAATGGCGGCAGACGCCGACCTGGCGCTCGCCCGGCGCCCGCGCCCTGTCGAGCGGGCGCGGATCGTGCGCCACGATCTGGCGCACCATCTCCTCGACCGGCCGGACATGCGCCTCGCCATGCTGGGCGTCGCTCAGCTTCAGGCCATAGGCCGGCGCGATATGCTCGTGCACCAGCAGCCCCTGCACCACGCCGGCGAGCGCGGCGGGATCCTTCGGCAATCCAGCGAAGGCCTGGTCGAGCGTCATCCGAGGAAGGCCTCCAGCCGGTCGAGCGACATGTTCCAGCCGCGGCCGTGGTCGTCGCGCGCCTTCTCGTCGTAGAACTGCTCGTGGGTCAGCGTCAGCATCGTGCCTTCGGTCACCGGATTGAGCTCGATGGTGACCAGCGATTCGCGCTCGGGCGTGCTCTGCCAGGCCCAGGAGAAGGCGAGCTTGCGGTTGGGCACGACCTCGCGATAGACGCCGCTCACGCTGTGATGCTCGTTCTTGGCCCAGAACTGCACGCGAAAGCGGCCGCCGACACGCAAGTCGGTCTCGGCGATCGGCGGCTTGGAGGTATCGGCGGCGCCCCACCAGTGCGTCATCTGCTCCGGCTTGGTCCACGCTTCGTAGACTTTTTCCGGCGCGGCTTTGAGTCGTCGCTTGAGGACGAGGCTGGGTTTGCTTGCCATTGGTCTTCCTCCAGGAATGCGGCGAGGCGGTCGAGCTGCTCGGTCCAGTAGCGCTCGTAGCGGGCGAGCCATTCCATCGCTTGCTCCATCGGCGCCGGGGTGAGCTGGCAGGTGACGGTGCGGCCGGTCTTGCTGCGGCTGATCAGCCCCGCATCCGTCAGCACGTCGAGATGCTTCATGATCGCCGGCAGCGA
>VBAF01000241.1:1152-5694 GCA_005884705.1 Alphaproteobacteria bacterium | reverse complement strand
CCGGCGTTCTCCGGCCCGATGCGGTTAGCGACCGGCGTGCGCACGCCATCGAAGAACACCTGGTTGACCTCGTGGTCGCCAGCCAAGGTGATAATCGGTTTGACGCTGAGGCCCGGCGTCATCATGGAATCGATCAGCACGAACGAGATGCCGTCCTGCGGCTTGCCCCCGATCGCGGTGCGCACCAGGCAGAACATGTGATCGGCGATGTGCGCGCCGGTGGTCCAGATCTTGGTGCCGTCGATCACGTAGTCGTTGCCGTCGCGCACCGCGCGCGTGTTGAGGCTGGCGAGGTCCGAGCCCGAGCCGGGCTCGGAGTAGCCCTGGCAGAAGGTGATGTCGCCGGCGACGATCGGCGGCAGGTACTTGGCCTTCTGCTCCGGCGTGCCGAACTTCATGATCACCGGCCCGACCATGCGGATGCCCATGGAGAAGACGCGCGGCGCATCGGCCGCGGTGCATTCGCGGGCGAAGATGTAGCGCTGCGTGGCGTTCCAGCCGGTCCCGCCGTACTCCTGGGGCCAGGTCGGCGCCGACCAGCCGCGCTGGGCCAGCACCTTATGCCAGCGCAGACCGGCTGCAAAGTCGGCGAACACGCCGCCGGTCTTGCGCCCCGCCTCGCGCAGATCCTCGCTGAGATTTTCGTCGAGGAAGCGCCGTACCTCGTCGCGGAAGGCTTGGTCCTCTGCACTGAGGCTGAGATCCATGGTCGTTCCTCCACTTCCCTTGTCCGAGGCTAGCAGCGCCATTGCGAGGGCGGTATGCTTTTTGCGTCGGCGGGAGGGATCGACGAGGAGGCCGTTCAATGCGTGCTCTCGTTTGGCTGTTCACCGTGATCCTGCTCGCCCTGCCGTCGGCTGCGCAGGACAAGAAGGATGTCGATCTGGCACTGGCGCTCGGCATCGACATCTCCGGCAGCATCGATCCCGAGGAGGCCAAGCTTCAGCGCGAGGGCTATGTCCTGGCCTTCCGCGACCCGGTGATCGTCAAGGCGATCCTGGGCGGGCCGAACGGCCGCATCACCGTGGCCTATTTCGAATGGTCCGACTCCTGGATGCAGAAGCTGCTGATCGACTGGACGCTGCTCGACAGCGAGGCGGCGATCGAGGCCTTCGCGCGCCGGCTCGACGATGCGCCGATCTCGATCGCGCGGCGCACGTCGATCAGCGGCGCCATTCGCTACGCCATCCCACTGTTCGGCCGCAGCCCCTACGAGGCGCAGCGCAAGGTGCTCGACATCTCCGGCGACGGCTCGAACAACGATGGCGGCCTGGTCACCGAGATGCGGTACGAGGCGCTGAAGGAGAAGATCGTCATCAACGGCCTGCCGATCATGAACGACCGGCCCAACCCGTTCGGCTTTCCCAACGAGGCCGACCTCGACCGCTACTACCTGCATTGCGTGACCGGCGGCCCGCGCTCCTTCGTCGAGGTCGCGCGCAACTTCGAGGACTTTCCCCGGGCGGTGCGCAAGAAGCTGCTGCAGGAGGTGGCGGATCTGCGGACCCGTCCCGACTTCGATATCGGCCTCGGACCGCTGCCCGATGGGACCCAGCTTGCGCAGGCCGGCCGGCCACGGCCGCAGGCGGAGGAGGACTACACCAAGTTCGTGCGGCCGGAATACGAGCTCGGCTGCGATGTCGGTGAGCGGCGCAGCCGTGAGTTCTGGCAACGCCGGTTCGGCGTCACGCCCGACTGACCGGGCGGAGCCTCGCCGCCATCGCCTCGAGGCCCAGCCGGTAGGAATCGACCCCGAATCCCGCGATCATGCCGACCGCGGCCTCGGCGGTGATCGAGCCGTAGCCGCGCTTCTCGATGTTGGTCATGTGGATTTCGATGGCGGGCGCCCGGATCGACTTCAGGCAGTCGCGCAACGCATGGCCGGCGTGCAGGAATCCCGCCGGATTGAACAGCACGCCGTCGATGCCGGCGCGGTCGGCCTTGAAGATCGCCGAGACCGCCGCGCCCTCGGTGTTGGTGTAGAGGATCTCGAGGCGCACGCCGAGCTGGCGGGCGTGGCGGCGCAGCAGGGCGTCGAGTTTCTTGGCCGTGGTCGTGCCGTAGAGTTCCGGCTGGCGGCGACCGAGATATTCCATGTTCGCGCCCTGGATGAGCAGCAGTTTCATGGTTGATTTCGATTTCGTGGCGCGGCCTTCCCTGGATCGGCAACACCGACCATAAGACAACTTGCGCTTGAATTGAACCGTCGGGTTGCACGCAAACACCGGTGGCGCAGCCAGGTAGCGTCACATCGTCTGCTAAAAATCGGTCGGCAGCCCAGTTGGAAACCGCTCTCACGGAAAAAAAAGCGGCCCGAGGGCCGCCTTTTCGTTGATCTTGCGGTCGCTCTTACTGGATCACGATCTCGACCCGGCGGTTCTGCGGCTCGCGCACGCCGTCGGCGGTCGGCACCAACGGCTGGCTCTCGCCGCGCCCGACGACGGAGATGACCGTCGCCGGCACGCCCTCGCGCACCAGGGCGTCCTTGACCGCGTTGGCACGGCGCAGCGACAGCGCCATGTTGTAGTTCTCCGGACCCGACTTGTCGGCGTGACCGGTTGCGACGATACGGGCATTGCCCCTCGTCTTGAACGCGCCGGCCGCCTGCCGGATCGTGTTCAGCGCCTGTTCGGACAGGTTGGAACGGTCCCAATCGAAGAACACCATGTAGGAGTTCGACTGAGCAGCCGGCGCCGGCGGCGGCGGAGGCGCGGCCGTTGGCGCGCCGAAGCGGACCTGCAGGCTCAGCATCGCGCTGATGTTGTTGTTGCTGTAGCTGTTGCCGGCGAGGTTCGGATTGGTCGTGCCGTAGTAGCGCGCGTCGAGATTGACGCGGAACATCGGGTCGATGTTGTAGCCGACGCCGAGGATTGCCTGGTAGGCGAACTGAGTGGAGTCGCTCGACAGGCCGAGCGCCGAGGACTTGACGAAGGCGATACCGGCACCGGCGCCGATATAGGGGACGATCGTCCCGCCCGCGTTGAAGTCGTACAGCACGTTGGCCAGGATGCCGATGTCATCCTTGCTCGCGCCGAACGAATTGAACGGACCGCCACCCACAGTTGCCTGCGAGCTGCGATAGATGCCTTCGAGCTCGACCCTGGGGCCGACGAAGTCGTAGCCGATCATGCCGCCGGCCGCCCAGCCGAGGGCTGGATAGAGCGTGCCGGTGGCACCGAATGACGTGGTTGTGGACGTGCTGAACATCCAGTTCCCGCCGCCTTCGGCACCGATGTAGAAGCCCGGATACTGCAGGGACTGGGCCTGCGTGACGACCGGCAGAGCCACCAGCACGGCCGCAGTAGCTAAAGCTCTCTTAATCACCTCGATCTCCCTTTTCTCTCTAGGCAAAACTCTCGCACCCCGCTCCGATCACTATAGGCGATCTCAGGGCAGACTTGTGTAATTTCAGACAGTTACTCGCCTTGATTCGCCTAACCTGTGGCATTCACGCCACAGTCACCTTCACCATGCCGTTCACTATGCGAACGAGGCGGGAACAAGCCGGCCGCTCAGCGCGGCAGAGTCGAACTTCCCATCAGGCTCTCGTCGACCGCGCGCGCACATTGCCGACCCTCGCGAATCGCCCAAACCACAAGCGATTGACCACGCCGCATATCGCCTGCCGCGAACAGCTTGGGCACCGAAGTGCGATAGTCCTTCACATTCGCTGCAACGTTGCCGCGGGAATCGAGAGCCACCCCCGCCTCCTCGAGCATTCCGGGCTGACGCGGCCCGACGAAACCCATAGCCAGAAGCACCAGATCGGCTTCCAGCCGGAAAATGCTGTCGGGGATCTCCTGGATTTGTCCACCGGCCCAGCCGACGCGGACGCACTCCAGAGCCTCGATCTTGCCCTTGGCGCCGACCGCCCGCTTGGTGAGCACGGCGAAATCGCGCCCCACGCCTTCCTCGTGCGAGGAGGAGGTGCGCAGCTTGAGCGGCCAGTCCGGCCAAGTCAGTGCCTTGTCTTCCCTTTCGGGCGGCTGCGGCATGACCTCGAGCTGGGTGACCGAGGCCGCCCCCTGCCGGTTGGACGTACCGACGCAATCGGAGCCCGTATCGCCGCCGCCGATCACCACGACGTGCTTGCCCTTGGCGCTGATCGTGCCCTTGGGCGCAGCGCGGGCCTCGTCGTCACCGGCCACACGCTTGTTCTGCGGCACCAGGAAATCCATGGCGAAATGGATGCCGTCGAGTTCGCGGCCCGGCACCTGCAGGTTGCGCGGTGCTTCGGCGCCGCCGGTCAGGGCGACGGCGTCGTAGCCCTCGAGCAGCGACTTGACCGACAACGTCGCGCCGACCTCGACACTGGTGCGGAATTCCACGCCCTCCTGCGCCATCTGGCGCATGCGGCGGTCGATCAGGTGCTTCTCCATCTTGAAGTCGGGAATGCCGTAGCGCAGCAGCCCGCCGATCCGGTCGGCCTTCTCGAACAGCGTGACGCCGTGGCCGGCGCGCGCGAGCTGCTGGGCACAGGCGAGGCCCGCCGGGCCGGAGCCGACGACGGCAACCCGCTTGCCGGTCTTCCTCGCCGGCACC
>VBAF01000631.1:1493-2762 GCA_005884705.1 Alphaproteobacteria bacterium | reverse complement strand
GAGATGCCCGGCGATCGCCGCCGCGGTCTGCTCGACCTGCCGCTGATAGGGATCGCCGCGCTTGATGATCTTCTCCGGCAGGCCGTGCGCCGAGAACAGCACGCGCCTGGGCCCGTCGCCGGCGTCGGCAAGACCCTGCTTCACCAGCTCGATCGAGGCGCGGATGAAGCCGGGCTCGGTCGGATAGCTTTCTACTTCGACCGTCGGCGCCTTGAAGGTCGCCGCCTTCTTCCAGGCCGCGAACGACGACGCCGTCGTGGTCGTCGAGAACTGCGGATAGAGCGGCAGCAGGACCACCCTGTCGGGTGCGAAGCGCCGAACCGACTGGACCACGCGCTCGGTCATCGGATGCCAATAGCGCATGCAGACATAGCCGCGCCATTCATGCTCGGTACCCAGTGCCTGCTCGAGCGCCCCCTCCAGTGCTCTGGCCTGCGCCTCGGTCTGGCCGAGGATCGGCGAGCCGCCGCCGATCTTTTCGTAGATGCCGCGCGCCTTGGACGTGCGCCGCCGGGCGATCAGGCGGGCGAGCGGCAGGCGCAGCCAGGCGGGCAGGGTGATGATCGCCGGATCGCTGAACAGGTTGCGCAGGAAGGGCTGCACGGCGTCGAGCGAATCGGGTCCGCCGAGATTGAACAGGATGATGGCGATCTTCACGAGACCGACGGCTTCCAGCTGCGCACCGTCTCGACCAGCTCGGCAACGTGCTCGGGCGGGGTCTGCGGCACCACGCCGTGGCCGAGATTGAACACGAATGAGCCATGGCCGAGCTTGTCGAGGATGCGCGTCGCCTCGCGCTTCATCGCAGGCCCGCCGGTCACCAGCATGATCGGATCGAGGTTGCCCTGGACGCAGAGGGTGGGCTGGAGCTCGCGGGCCGCCCAATGGGCGCCGATGCCGGTGTCGATCGACAGAGCGGAGAACACGTCCGGCCGGCGGTACATCAGCGCGGCCGGCCCGACGGCACGCGGAAAGGCGATGATCGGCACCTTGGGATGGCGCGCGCGCAGGCCATGGGCAATCCGCACCATCGGCTCGAGCGACCAGCCGAACAGCTGCTCCTCCGGCAGGACGCCGGCCCACGAATCGAAAAGCTGCACGGCATCGGCGCCGGCGTCGACCTGGGCGGCAAGATGGTCGACGATCGCCTCGACCAGCAGGTCGATCAGCAGGCCGAACGAATCGGGATGACGGTAGGCCCAGCCCTTCACCTTGGCGAAGTCGCGGCTGCTGCCGCCTTCGATCATGTAGCAGGCGAGCGTGAAGGGG
>VBAF01000631.1:0-1469 GCA_005884705.1 Alphaproteobacteria bacterium | reverse complement strand
ATCGCCGCATAGACCGGCGCCAGGTGCTCAGCAAGCCGTGCCCGCGAGAGCTGGCCGAACTGCGCCGGATCGGTCAGCGGTTCGAGCTTGGGGCCCTCGCCTTCCTCGAACCAGACCTTTTGGCCGAGCGCGTCCGGCACGACCAGGATGTCCGAGAAGATGATCGCCGCATCCAGCCTGTATCGGCTGATCGGCTGGAGGGTGACCTCGACGGCTTTCTCAGGCGTATAGCAGAATTCGAGAAAGGAGCGCGTGGTGGCGCGGACGGCGCGATACTCCGGCAGGTAGCGCCCGGCCTGACGCATCAGCCAGATCGGCGGCGTCGGAAAACGCGTCCCTGCCAGGGTCTGCAGGAACTTTCCCGCCGTCATTGTCTTTCCCTCATGCCTTCCCTCTTACTCTTTCATCTTAGGTAGTAGCAGTAGTAGGGGGCTCGGAAAGCGGGGATGCGCCTGATTCTATTCCCGTCCCCAGAGGCCTGTGGACCGCAAAGCGCCGTCGAATCACGGCCGCACCGCCGGTTTCCCGATTCGCGAGCCGTTGCTCGCGGCTTATCCGGAGAGGACGAAGAGCGGGACGCCAAAGACGAGTCACGCGCCGAATCCGGCCCTCGGGGAGAACCGCAGCGATTGCCCCCGCTTTGCCCGGGCCAATACCGGATTTCTCCTGCCGGGCCTGTGGGGTAAGTTGCGCTGTGGCCAACCGCAATTTCCACGTCCATCTGGTTTCCGACTCGACCGGCGAGACCGTGTCGAGCGTCGCCCGCGCTTGCCTGGTGCAATACGAGGGCATCTTCGTGCAGGAGCATGTCTGGTCGCTGGTGCGCACCAAGGGCCAGATGGAAAAGGTCATGGTCGAGGTCGAGCGCAATCGCGGGCCGGTGCTCTATACGCTGGTCGATCCGGAATTGCGCGACGTGGTGCGCGACAGCTGCCGGCAGCTGCAGCTTCCCTGTGTCGGCGTGCTCGACCAGGCGATGAGCGTGCTCGCCGTGCACTTCCATTCCAAGAGCGAGCAGTGGCCCGGCCGGCAACATCAGCTCGACCACGATCTCGAGGACGCCGACGTGATCCTGGTCGGACCCTCGCGCACCTCCAAGACTCCGACTTGCGTCTACCTCGCCAACCGCGGCGTGCGCGCGGCCAACGTGCCGCTGGTGCCCGAGGTGCCGCCGCCGCCCGAGCTCGAGAGCTCGACGCGGCCGCTGATCGTCGGGCTGATCACCGATCCCGAGCGGCTGGTGCAGATCCGCGTGAACCGGCTGCGCCTACTGCAGCAGGAGACCGAGACCGAATACACCGATATGGAGCAGGTCCAGCGCGAGATCCAGGAGGCGCGGCGGCTCTATGCCCGGCGCAAATGGGCGACCATCGACGTCACCCGCCGCTCGATCGAGGAGACGGCGGCGGCGATCCTGCAAATGCTGGCGACGCGGCGCGAGCAGAGGCTGTCGGCGGAATAAAGGAAAT
>VBAF01000240.1 GCA_005884705.1 Alphaproteobacteria bacterium | reverse complement strand
CTACAGCAACCTCGCGATGGCGGCGTAGGCTGCCTCTCCGTCCGCGTCTTCGCGGCGGAAAGGGATAAGTGAGCGCCATTCCTCGACATCACCGACGCTGGCGACCGCACTCAAGTTCGCGCTGATGCCGCCGGTCGTCTGGGCCTCGGGCCGCTAGCGAGGCCGCGCGCCCGCAGCAGCGTCAGCGCAGCCCGCCCGGCTGCCGCAGCGTAGCGGCGATCGCTGTGCACCAGCATCGAGGAGATCGCGCCTTCGGAGAGCAGCCAGATCTCGCGCGCCGCGTCGGTGGCGTCGGCGATGCCGGCGCGCGCCAGCAGATCGGCGAGCTGGCGCTCCAGCAGCGCCTTGTGCCGCCGCGCCACCACGCGCGCCGGATGTCCCGGCAGATCGGCGAGCTCGACGACGAGCCGGGTGAACCCCGATCCCGCCCAACGCGGCTCGTCCGACCAGACCGCGAGCTGCTCGAACATCGCGGCGATCATCTGCTCGGGCGAGCCGGCCATTTGGTCGCCGAAGGTCCGGAAGGCGGCGAGCGCCAGCTCCTGCTGGGCGTCCAGCACGGCGCCGAGTAGCGCGTCAGGTGATGCTGCTGGTTGCCGAACATCAGGTCGATCATGGTCAGGCGCTTGAAGTAATGGCTGACCGCGAGCTCGTCGGTGACGCCCATGCCGCCGTGCATCTGCACTGCGCTCTGGCCGCAGAACTTGCCCGACTTGCCGATCTGCACCTTGGCGCGCGACGCGGCCTTGCGGCGCACGATGGCATCCTTGTCGTCGATCTTGAGGCTCGCCATCAGGGTCATCGAGCGCGCTTCCTGGGCGTTGGTGAAGCAGTCGACCATGCGATGCTGCAGCACCTGGAACTTGCCGATCGGCACGCCGAACTGCTTGCGGGTCTTGATGTATTCCAGCGTGGCCGCGTTGATCGCATCCATGCAGCCGGTCGCCTCGGCGCACAGTGCCACGATCGCGCGATCGACGGCTTCTTCGACGGTAGGGAACGCGGTGTCGACCGTGCCGAGCACCGCATCGGTGTCGACCGAGACCTTGTCGAAGGTGAGCTCCGATGCCCGCAGCGCATCCTGGGTCGGGTAGTCGCGCCGCGTCAGGCCCTTGGCCTTGCCGTCGACGAGGAAGAGCGTGAGGCCCTTCTCCTCGCGCGCGCCGCCGCTGGTGCGGGCCAGCACGATGACGGTATCGGCCGACGGCGCGTTATAGACGACGCCCTTGTGGCCGGAGAGCGACCAGCCGTTGCCCTCCTTGGTCGCCTTGAGCGAGACATCGGCGAGATTGTAGCGGCTCTGGCGCTCCAGCCAGGCGAAGGCGAGCTGCTTCTTGCCCTCGATCATCGGCGCCAGCTGCGCCTCCTTCTGCGCCGCGGTGCCGGCGGAGGCGATCATGCCGCCGCCCAGCACGACGGTCGGCAGGAAGGGCTCGAGCACCAGGCCTTTGCCGAACTGCTCCATCACGATCATGGTCTCGATCGGGCCGCCGCCGTAGCCGCCATCGGCCTCCGAGAAGGACATGCCGAGCCAGCCGAGCTCGGCCATCTGCGCCCAGTTCTCCGGCAGGAAGCCCTTCTCGGTCGCGACGATCTTGCGCCGGTTCTCGAAAGTGTACTTGTCGCGCACGAAGCGCTCGGCCGCGTCCTGCAGCTGCTTCTGTTCGTCGGACAGGGACAGGTCCATCGCTCTCTTCCTCCGTTACCGTCGACGTTATAGCCCCAGTATGGCTTTCGACACGATGTTCTTCTGAACCTCGGTGCTGCCGCCGTAGATGCTGGTCTTGCGCATGTTGAAATAGCGCGGCGCGGCGGGCGGCGCATGGTCGGGGCCGACCGGCGTCTCGTTGGTGTCGCGGAACAGCAGGTCCGGCTGATAGGGCGCGGCGTATTCGCCGACCGCCTCCATCGCCAGTTCGGCGATGCGCTGCTGGATCTCCGAGCCGCGCACCTTCAGGGTCGAGACCTCGGGGCCGGGCGCGCCGCCCAGCGCCATGGTCGAGAGCGCGCGCAACTCGCTCATCTCGAGCGCCTGAACCTGCAGGTCGATGTCGGCGATCTTCTCGTTGAGCGACGGATCGTCGTTCAGCTCACGCAGGCTGCGCACGCCGCGCTTGGACGCCGGCACCTCGGCGATGCCGAGCCGCTCGTTGGCGAGCAGGAACTTGGCGCAGGTCCAGCCCTCGTTCTCCTTGCCGATGCGGTTGGCGACCGGAACCCTCACATTGTCGAGGAACACGTCGTTCACGGCATGGGCGCCGTCGAGCATGATGATCGGGCGCACCGTGACGCCGGGCGTCTTCATGTCGATCAGCAGGAAGGAGATGCCCTGCTGCGGCTTGGCCTCGGTGTCGGTGCGCACCAGGCAGAAGATCCAGTCGGCCCAATGGGCGTAGGAGGTCCAGGTCTTCTGGCCGTTGACGACGTAGTGGTCGCCGTCACGAACGGCGCGGGTGCGCAGGTTGGCGAGGTCCGACCCGGCGCCCGGCTCGGAATAGCCCTGGCACCACGACACGGTCGAGGCGCGGATGCCGGGCAGGAAGCGTTGCTTCTGCTCGTCGCTGCCGAAGGTGTAGATCACCGGCCCGACCATCTTGGGGCCGAACGGGATGATGCGCGGCGCGCCTTCTTCCGCCAGCACGTTCTCGAACAGGAAGCGCTGCGTCACGTCCCAGCCCGGGCCGCCGTATTTCTTCGGCCAGGTGTAGGCGAGCCAGCCCTTGCTGCCGAGCGCCTGCTGCCAGGCCATGTGGTCGTCGCGGTCGTAGTGCTTGCCGGAGAAGCTCTTGGCCCTGGTCGCAGGCGAGAGAGTCGCGCGCGCGAACGCCCTCACCTCGTCGGCGAATGCCTTGTGCTCGGGCTTCAGGGCGAGGTCCATCTCAGAGCCCCAGCACCATCTTGGAGATGATGCCCTTCTGGATCTCGTTGCTGCCGCCGTAGATCGTGGTCTTGCGGGTGTTGAAGTAGCGCGGCGCGGCGAGATGGGCGTAGTCGGGCCCGACCGGCGCCTCGTTGGTGCCGTGCCACAGCAGGCCGGGCAGGTAGGGCGCGGAATATTCGCCGATCGCTTCCATCGTGAGCTCGGTGATGCGCTGCTGGATCTCCGAGCCGCGGATCTTGAGACCCGACACTTCGGGGCCGGGCTGGCCGCCATGCGCCATCTGCGACAGCACGCGCAGCTCGGTGTATTCGAGCGCCGTCACCTGGATCTCGAGGTCGGCGATCTTCTCGGCGAAGCCCTGGTTCTCGATCAGCGGCCGGCCGTTGTCCTGCTCGGCGCGGGCGATCTCCTTCAGCGCCTCGACGCCGCGCTTGGACTGCGGCACCGCGGCGATGCCGAGCCGCTCGTTGGCGAGCAGGAACTTGGCGCAGGTCCAGCCCTCGTTCTCCTTGCCGACGAGGTTGGCGAGCGGCACCTTGACGTTGTCGAAGAACACCTCGTTCACCTCGTGCCCGCCATCCATCATGATGATCGGCTTCACCGTGATGCCCGGCGTCTTCATGTCGATCAGCAGGAAGGAGATGCCCTCCTGCGGCTTGGTCCTGGAATCGGTCCGCACCAGGCAGAAGATCCAGTCGGCCCAGTGGCCCATCGTGTTCCAGGTCTTCGAGCCGTTGACGATGTAGTGGTCGCCGTCCTTCTCCGCCTTGGTGCGAAGGCTCGCGAGGTCGGAGCCCGAGCCCGGCTCGGAATAGCCCTGGCACCACCACACGGTGCTCTCGCGGATCGCCGGCAGATACTTTGCCTTCTGCTCGTCGCTGCCGAAGGTGTAGATCACCGGCCCGACCATCTTGGTGCCGAACGGGATGATGCCGGGCGCATACTCCTCGGCGCAGATATTCTCGAAGATGTAGCGCTCGGCCGGCGTGAAGCCCGGGCCGCCGTACTTCTTGGGCCAAGTGTAGACCAGCCAGCCCTTCTTCCCGAGCGCCTGCTGCCAGCGCATGTAGTCGTCGCGGCCGAGGTGCTTGCCGTTCTTCACCTTGTCGCGCACGTCGGCCGGCAGGTTGGCCTTCACGAAGGCGCGGACGTCGGCGGCGAATTTCTGCTCTTCAGGGGTGAATGCGAGATCCATCGATCCCTCCCGATTTGACGCTTTTGGATTGCCCCGAAGTTTAGCCGCGAGGCCAGATCGCACAACCGGATTGCGGCTCGATGCGCCACGACGCGGAACGACTTTACGTAATCTTCGCCTTACGTCACGCGGCCGTCACGGGGCCGACCGTCAACCCTTGGCAGGGCCGGCCGCCAGCCTGACCGGCAGTGGTCGCCTATCGGCTGGACAAGACGGCGGACGTCATCGACTGACGCCGGCAAGAAACTTCGCCAGCTTCGCCAGCGCCTGACGGGTGCCCGCTTCGTTGTCTTCCGGCTGGATGCTGCTCGGCAGATTGTCGTAGCGGACCGCGATCTCGGTGCCGTCGCCCAGGCCGCGCAGGCTGGTGGTCATGGTCATCTCGCCGGGTCGGCCCGCCGCGTCGAAGCGGATACGTTCGACGAGCAACATGCGGTAGGTCGCGCCGTCGACGCTGTCGACCCTGGCGGTCATGGTGTCCGGCACGCGCCATTGGACGATGGCGGCGACATCCGTGCAGGCGCGATAGACCGCCTCGGGCGGCGCCTTGATGAGACGCGAGACCTCGCTCATGCCACAGCGTACCGCCGCGGCTCCAGGGTGAAAGCCTCGCCCTGCCAGTCGGTGCCGCCGTTCTTGTCGGCGATGCGCCGATAGAGGCGCAGCGCCTCGACGTCCTCGAGCGCGGCGGTGTCGAGGCCGAGATGCCGCTGGAACAGCGCGCATCGCAAGTCGCGGGCGATCGCCGCATCCCAGATCGAGGCGTTCATCTCGGTCGCGCCGCCCAGGGAATTGGCATGGAGATTA
>VBAF01000213.1:542-15625 GCA_005884705.1 Alphaproteobacteria bacterium | reverse complement strand
CGGCGCCAAGGTCTCGGCCGAGCACAGCCCGCGCGCCGCCAAGGCGGGCGCTATCGTGATCGACAACACTTCTTATTGGCGCATGGACCCCGACGTGCCGCTGGTCGTTCCCGAGGTCAACGGCGAGGCGATCAAGGGCTACAAGGCCCGCGGCATCATCGCCAATCCCAACTGCTCGACCATCCAGATGGTGATGGCGCTGAAGCCGATCCATCAGGCCGCCCGGATCAAGCGAGTGGTCGTCTCGACCTATCAATCGACCTCGGGTGCGGGCAAGGAGGCGATGGACGAGCTGCTCAACCAGACCAAGAGCTTCTTCGTCAACCAGGACCTCGAGCCGAAGCAGTTCACCAAGAACATCGCCTTCAACGTCATTCCCCACATCGACGTCTTCCTGGACGACGGCTCGACCAAGGAGGAATGGAAGATGGTGGTCGAGACCAAGAAGATCCTCGACCCCAAGATCAAGGTCCACGCCACCTGCGTGCGGGTGCCGACCTTCATCGGCCATGCCGAGGCGATCAATCTCGAGCTCGAGGAGCCGCTCGACGAGCACGAGGCGCGCCAGCTCCTGGCCGCGATGCCGGGCGTACTCGTCGTCGACCGCCGCGAATCGGGCGGCTACGTCACGCCCAAGGAGATCACCGGCCAGGACGCCGTGTTCGTGAGCCGCGTCCGGGTCGATCCGACGGTCGAGAATGGCCTCGCGCTGTGGGTGGTGAGCGACAATCTGCGCAAAGGCGCTGCCCTCAACGCCATCCAGATCGCCGAAGAGCTGATCAGGGGCTACATCTAAGTATTTGTTTTCAGATGCTTAAGTAATATTTTTGATGTAGTCTTCGAGGCGTGAACGACTCCCCGTCGATCCATTCGGTGGGCCGGGAATCCCGGGCCGACCCCATTCCGCTCTTTGCCAACGAAGCCGACAGCTTCGTGCAGCAGTTGCGGCTGGCGGCGCAAGCGCATCGCGCCGGCCGGCTGGACGAGGCGATCTCCTCCTATTTGCGGCTGCTGGCGATCCGGCCCTATCACGCCGAGCTGCACAACAATCTCGGCGTGGCGCTGCGGCTGATCGGCAAGCTCGAAGCCTCGGTCTCGCACCATCGCCTGTCGCTCAGCTCGGACCCGAACAATCCGGCGCTGCATTCCAACCTCGGCAACGCGCTGCGCGCCGCCGGCCGGCTCGACCAGGCGGTGAAGCATCATTTCCAGTCGATCGCGCTCAACCGCGACTACGGCGAGGGCTTCTTCAACCTGGCGCTCTGCCTGCGCGACCTCGGCCGCATCGACGAGGCGGTCGGTTGCCTCGGCCGCGCGCTGGCACTCAATCCCGACAACCGTCGCGCCCGCACCGAGCTTGCGATCGCCCTGATGATGCGCGGCGAGCTCGAAGTCGGCTTCGCCGCCTACGAAGCACGCAAGCGGCTGCCGGAAACGCCGCGCGTCGAGTTCAGCCAACCGGCCTGGGACGGCGGCGAGATCAGCGGCAAGCGCATCCTGCTCTATCCCGAGCAGGGATTGAGCGACGTGCTGCTGTTCGTGCGCTTCGCCCGCGAGCTGAAGCGCCGCGGCGCGGTCGTGATCGTGCTCTGCCAGGCGCTGCTCAAGGACCTGCTGGCCGGCACCGACTATGTCGACCATGCCGTCGCCGAGGGCGAGAAGCTGCCGGCGTTCGACGTCCATGCCTCGCTGGTGTCGCTGCCGCATCTCTGCCGCGCCGACTTCACGGCCCTGTCGGTGCCCTACCTGCAGGCGCCGAAGGAGAGCCGCATCAAGCTCGGCCATCTCGAGAAGGCCAAGCTGCGCATCGGCATCTATTGGGCGGCGATGCCCGGCCAGCCGCAGGACCGCCAGCGCTCGGCGCCGTTCCCCCAGTTCCTGGCGCTCGCCGGCGATCCCGAGCTGCTGGTGTTCAGCCTGCAGGGCGGCGCGCACCAACGCGACATCCCGCAGTCCGGCGCCGGCGGCCTGATGCACGATGTCGGCCGCGGCATCTTCGACTTCGCCGAGGCGGCGACCGCGCTGGCCCAGCTCGACCTGCTGATCTCGATCGATGCGCCGATCGCCCATCTCGGCGGCGCGATGGGTCTGCCGACCTGGGTGCTGCTGCCGCTCGCCGCCGACTGGCGCTGGCAGTTGGGCGGCACGCGCGCGCCCTGGTACCCCTCGACGCGGTTCTTCCGCCAGCCCAGGGCCGGCGACTGGGACCAGGTGTTCACCTCGGTGCGCGATGCGCTCGAGGTGATGAAGGGCGAGGTTTCGCCCCGGTAACTCGACCGCGCGCGCCGCCCTGGGTTACGGTGCGCCACCATGATCGACAGCCAATCGCTCGACCTGATCCTGCGCGGCGCGCGCACCCACAATGTCTTCCAGGACAAGCCCGTCAGCGACGCGCAGTTGCGACAGATCCACGAGATCATGAAATGGGGGCCGACCTCAACCAATTGCCAGCCAGCGAGGATCGTCTTCGTCCGCACCCAGGAGGGCAAGGACAAGCTGCGGCCGGCGCTCAGCCCCGGCAACACCGACAAGACCATGGCGGCGCCCATAACGGCGATCATCGCCTACGACTCGCAGTTCTACGAGCACATGCCCCGCGTCTTCCCACACAATCCGGCGGCCCAGAGCCTGTACAGCGGCGAAGACAAGAAGGAGCACGCGCTCAGGACCGCCTTCCGCAACGGCAGCCTGCAGGGCGCCTATTTCATTGTCGCCGTGCGAGCGCTTGGCCTGGATGCCGGCGCGATGAGCGGCTTCAACAACGCCCTGGTCGACCAGGCGTTCTTTCCGGACGGCCGCTTCAAGTCGAACTTCCTCTGCAACATCGGCTACGGCGACCATTCCAAGCTGTTCAACCAGAACCCGCGGCTCGACTTCGAGGACGTCTGCTCGTTCGCGTGATAGCGATTAACCATAAATGCCGAAAATCGAATTTCGGCATTTATGGCTTAATCGATTTGAGCCGGCGTCTTCCCGGGGATTCCGGAGCTTCTGCAGTTTCCGCCAATGCCTGAACCCCGCGCGCCGTGGCGACACGTCTTCTGAAAAGCGCAGAGTCCGGTGAAAAGCGCAGAGTCCGGAAAAAACGGCGAAAACGGTCGAAACGGTCGCTAGAGCGATTTCCGATCAGATGGAACCGCTCGCGGTTCCATCTGATCGGAAATGCGCGCACCGGCGATACTGATCCCACAGGGCATATTCCGTCCGGCTGATTTCCAGCTGGACGGAATATGCTCTAGAGGTCGAGCGCGCGCGCCCAGTGGCGCCACGGCAGCGGCAGCAGCGAGACCAGCGCCACCACGCCGAACGCCAGGATCACCGCGCCGGCAATGCGGTTCAGCCACAGGATGCCCTTGCCGGTGAAATGCTGGCGCAGCGATACCGCGGCGGTGCAGACGATCGCCCACCAGGCGAGCGCGCCGCTGAACACGCCGGCGACCAGGGCTGCAGCGTCGGGCAGGCTGGCGCCGACGCCGGCGAGGTCGCGGCCAGCAAAGGCTGCGCCAAACGCCATCAGCGTGAGCGGATTGAACACCGTGATGAAGAAGCTCGAGGTGGTGAAGTGGAAGTGGGTCGTGACCATGTGCTCGCGATCCTCGGCCACCGGGTCGCCGACGGTCGGCAGGCGATGGCGCATGGTCGTCCAACCCATCGCCACCAGGATCACGCCGCCGATGCCGCGCAGCCAGCCCTCGTGGCGGGCGACGAATTCCTCGACGAAGCTCAGGCCAAAGGCGGCAACGGCGCCGAACACCGCGTCGCCCAGCGCCGCCCCCAGGCCCGTCAGGTAGCCCGCGACTGCGCCGACGGTGATCGAGCGGCGGATGCAGAGCGCCGCCGCCGGTCCGACCGGCACGGCGATCAGGAAGCCGATCACCGCTCCCTCGATCGCGAGCACGATCGGATTGAAGACGAAGCCCGGAACGTGCATCGATTCTAGAGGCGTTCGGCGGTGAAGCGTCGCGGCGGCGACACCAGGCGGTCCTGCGCGGCGACAAGCTGCAGCTCGCGCTCGCCCATCGCGCGGGTCGCCTCGAGCACGGCCCAGATCGAGGACGCGGCTTTGCCCAGCGCCGCGGCGATGTCGCCGCTTGCCAGCCAATGCGCCGTGAACAGGGCGGCCACCGCATCTCCCGTGCCGTTGGGCATTATCTCGAAGGCAATCAACGGCGTGACGATGCGCCAGGCTGCGTCCGGCGTCACCGCCAGCATCTCGATCTGCTCGGCATGGCCGCCGGCGCGGCGAAAGCTGGTGACCAGCGCGAGCCGTGGGCCGGCGAGCAGGCTGCGCGCCGCCGCCACCGCTTCGTCCAGCGTCTCGACCGTCCGGTCCGTCAGGTGCTCGAGCTCGAAATGGTTGGGGGTGATCAGGTCGGCCAGGGGCAGGGCGCGGTTCTTGAAGAAGCTGTCGATGCCGGGCTTCACGTAGATGCCGGTGTCGATGTCGCCCAGCACCGGATCGCAGCACCAGACGGCCTTGGGGTTCGCCGCGCGCACCTTGCGGGCGGTGTCGAGGACGACGTCGCCCAGCGCCGCGTCGCCGACATAGCCGGTCAGCAGGGCGTCGCAGCTGGCGAGCAGGCCGAGCGCCTCGATGCCGTGCACGATGTCGGCGACTTGTTCGGCCGACGCCGTGCGGCCCTGCCACGCGCCATAGCCGGTGTGGTTCGAA
The DNA here is from genome assembly GCA_005884705.1 of Alphaproteobacteria bacterium. Taxonomy (GTDB): domain Bacteria; phylum Pseudomonadota; class Alphaproteobacteria; order Reyranellales; family Reyranellaceae; genus Reyranella. The sequence goes on along the minus strand of VBAF01000213.1, from coordinate 10,953 downwards.
AACTCGACCGTGTTCACCGCCCAGACCTCATGGCCCAATCGTTGCAGGGGAAACGTCGCTGCCCGATTGCCGACATAGCCGTAGGCGACATGGCTCTGAAGCGAGAGAAAGCGCATGGCCGCGGCCACCTTGCCACAAGGGGCGCCCTCATTATAGTCCGCCGCTCGTTCGGGGAGTTCCGCCATGCCTGATGTCCGCCCGCGCCGCAGCGTTCTCTATATGCCGGGCGCCAACACGCGCGCGCTGGAGAAGGCGCAAGGGCTGCCGGCCGACGCCTTGATCTTCGACTTGGAGGACGCCGTCGCGCCGGACGCCAAGGAGGCGGCGCGCGGCAATGTCGTGGCGGCGGCCCGCAGCAAGGCCTACGGCAAGCGCGAGATCGCCATCCGCTGCAACGGGCTCGGCACACCCTGGGGCAAGGCCGACGTCGCCGCCATCGCAACCTCGGGCGCCGACGCGATCCTGGTGCCCAAGGTCGAAAGCGCGGGCGATATGGCAGCCATCGTGGCGCAGCTCGAGCAGGCCGGGGCGCCCAGGTCGATGGCGGTATGGGCGATGATGGAGACGCCGCTCGGCGTCCTGCGCGCCGAGGAGATCGCGGCCTCGCACAAGCGGCTCAAACTGTTCGTCATGGGCACCAACGACCTGGTGAAGGACATGCGGGCGCGCCATACGCCGATGCGCCTGCCGATGATCACCGCGCTCGGCATCGGCATGCTGGCCGCGCGGGCGCATGGCCTCACCATCCTCGACGGCGTCTACAACGACATCCAGGACGCCGCGGGCTTCAAGGAAATCTGCCGGCAGGGGCTGGAGATGGGCTTCGACGGCAAGACGCTGATCCATCCCAGCCAGATCGAGCCGTGCAACGAGATCTTCGCGCCGTCGGCCGCCGAGCTCGAGATGGCGGGCAAGATCGTCGCCGCCTTCAAGGCGGCGCAGGCCGCAGGCAAGGGCGTGGTCACGGTCGACGGCCGCATGATCGAGAACCTTCACGTCGAGCAGGCCGAGCGCGCGCTGGCGCTCGCGGCGGCGATCGAGGAGCGGCGGGCAGCCTGATGACGCGGCGCAACAGCAAGACCGAGACCGGCAACTTCTTCGAGGACTTTCGCGTCGGCCAGGAGATCCGCCACGCCACGCCGCGCACGCTGACCGAGGCCGATGCGGCGCTGAACGTGGCGCTCTACGGCTCGCGCTTCGCCATCAACTCGTCGGACGTCTTTGCCCGCGCGCTCGGCCTGCCGCGTGCGCCGTTGGACGACCTGCTGGTCTTCCATGTCGTGATCGGCAAGACGGTACCCGACGTCTCGGTCAACGCCGTCGCCAATCTGGGCTACGCCGAGTTCCGCTGGGGCGTCCCGGTGTTTCCCGGCGACACGCTGTCGGTGTCGTCGACCGTGCTGGGCCTGCGCGAGAATTCCAACAAGCAGAGCGGCGTGGTGTGGGTGCGCTCGGTCGGCATCAACCAGCGCGCCGAGACGGTGCTCGACTACATCCGCTGGGTGATGGTGCACAAACGCGATCCTGCCGCCGGGGTGGCGGCGCCGACCGTGCCGAAGACGGCCGCGGCGGTCGCGCCGGCCGACCTGATCGTGCCGGACCTCTCGATGATGGGCTACGACGACGAAGCCGCCGGCTCGGCGCATCGCTGGGAAGACTACGCGCCGGGCGAGCGCATCGACCATGTGAGCGGCATGACGCTCGAGGACTCCGACCACATGTTCTCGACGCGGCTCTATCAGAACACCGCGCGCGTCCATTTCGACGCCCATGCCGGCAAGACCACCCGCTTCGGCCGGCGGCTCGCCTATGGCGGGCATGTGATTTCGCTGGCGCGGGCGCTCAGCTTCAACGGGCTGGCCAACGGGTTTCGCGTTGCGGCCATCAACGGCGGCAGCCATGTCGCGCCGACCTTCGGCGGCGACACGATCTATGCCTGGTCGGAAGTGCTGGAAAAGGCAGCGCTGCCGCAACGGAACGACATCGGCGCGCTGCGCATGCGCACCATCGCGACCAAGGACTGCCCGTGCGCCGACTTTCCGGGCAAAGCAGCCGACGGCAAGTATCATCCGGCCGTCGTGCTCGATCTCGACTACTGGCTGCTGATGCCGCGTCGTTGACTTAGGGGGGCAGGGGGTTAAAAAGCTAGTCAAACAGAGGACTTAACGCGATGAGCGTCGCCAATCGGCCGGTCCATCGGCCGCTCTCCCCCCATCTCCAGATCTACCGCCCGCAACTCACCTCGATGCTGTCGATCCTGCACCGCGCGACCGGCATCGCGCTCGCGGTCGGGGCGCTTTATCTCGCGGTCTGGGTGATGTGCGCGGCGGCGAGCCCGCGCGCCTACGCCACCTTCCAGAGCTTCAACACCTCGATCGTCGGCCGCCTGGTGCTGGGCGGCTGGCTGTTCAGCGGCTTCTATCACCTGTGCAACGGCATCCGGCATCTGTTCTGGGACGCGGGCTACGGCTTCGAGCTGAAGGACGCCTATCGCAGCGGCTGGATCGTCGTCGCCGTCTCGCTGGTCGCCACGGCGCTGTCGTGGATCGTCGGCCTCCGGCTGATCTACTAGGAGGCGACCATGGACGATCGCAGAACGCCTCTCGCCCGCGCCCGCGGCCTCGGTTCGGCCAGGGACGGTGTGCATCACTGGTGGGTCCAGCGGCTGACCGCGATTGCGCTGATCCCGCTGGTCGTGTGGTTCGCCGTCTCGCTGGTCATGCTGAGCGGCGCCGACTATGCCGTCGTGCGTGCCTGGATCGGCTCGCCGCTGGTCATAGTGCTGCTGATCCTGACCATCGGCATCGGCCTGCATCACGGCCAGCTCGGCATGCAGGTGGTGTGGGAGGACTACACCAACGGCGCGCTGCGCGTCGCGATGATCGTCCTCACCAAGTTCCTCGCCGCGCTCTTTGGCCTCGGCGCCATCGTGGCCATCCTGCGTATCGGTCTCGGAGGCTAGTCATGGCTGAGGCAAGTAACGGCGCCGCGCCCGGCACCTTCACCATCGGCGGCCGCGCCTATACCATCATCGAGCACGAGTACGACGTCGTGGTCGTGGGGGCCGGCGGCGCCGGCCTGCGCGCGACCTTCGGCATGGCCAACAAGGGCTTCAAGACCGCCTGCATCACCAAGGTCTTTCCGACCCGCAGCCACACCGTGGCGGCGCAGGGCGGCATCTCGGCGGCGCTCGGCAACATGGGCCCCGACGACTGGCGCTGGCACATGTACGACACGGTCAAGGGCTCCGATTGGCTGGGCGACCAGGACGCGATCGAATACATGTGCCGCGACGGCATCCCGGCGATCATCGAGCTTGAGCATTTCGGCGTGCCGTTCAGCCGCACGCCCGAGGGCAAGATCTACCAGCGTCCGTTCGGCGGCATGACCACCGAGTACGGCAAGGGCATCGCCCAGCGCACCTGCGCCGCCGCCGACCGCACCGGCCACGCCATCCTGCATACGCTCTACCAGCAGTCGCTCCGCAACCACGCCGAGTTCTTCATCGAATATTTCGCGCTCGACCTGATCATGGACGAGGGCGTGTGCCGCGGCGTCATCGCCTGGAACCTCGACGACGGCACGATCCATCGCTTCCGCGCCCACAAGACGGTGCTGGCGACCGGCGGCTACGGCCGCGTCTACCAGACCGCGACCTCGGCCCATACCTGCACCGGCGACGGCGGCGGCATGGTGCTGCGCGCCGGCCTGCCGCTGCAGGACCTCGAGTTCATCCAGTTCCATCCAACCGGCATCTACGGCGCCGGCTGCCTGATCACCGAGGGCGTGCGCGGCGAGGGCGGCTACGTCACCAACGGCACCGGCGAGCGCTTCATGGAGCGCTATGCGCCGTCGGCCAAGGACCTCGCTTCGCGCGACGTCGTCAGCCGCTCGATGACCATCGAGATCCGCGAAGGCCGCGGCTGCGGGCCGAACAAGGATTACATCGAGCTGCACGTCGAGCATCTCGATCCCAAGGTGATCCACGAGCGCCTGCCCGGCATCGCCGAGACCGCCCGCATCTTCGCCGGCGTCGACGTCACGCGGCAGCCGATCCCGATCCTGCCGACCTGCCACTACAACATGGGCGGCATCCCGGCGAACTATCACTGCGAGGCGATGACGGTGCGGGACGGCGATCCGTTCGCCGCCGTGCCCGGCCTGATGGCGCTGGGCGAGGCGGCGTCGGTCGGCGTGCACGGCGCCAATCGCCTGGGCTCCAACTCGCTGCTCGAGCTCGTGGTGTTCGGCCGCTCCGCGGCCAACCGCGTCGCCGAGCAGATGACGCCCGGCCAGTCGCACAAGGACATGAAGCACGCCGGCGAGGCGGCGATCGCCCGGCTCGACAGGCTGCGCCACGCCAGCGGCGGCACGCCGACCGCCCAGCTCCGCGCCACGATGCAGAAGACCATGCAGAACGATTGCGCGGTATTCCGCACCACCAAGACCCTGGCCGAGGGCTGCGCCAACATGGACAGGGTGTTCGCGGGCAAGGGCGACATCCGGGTCAAGGACCGCTCGATGATCTGGAACTCCGATCTGATGGAGACGCTCGAGTTCGAGAACCTGATCCTGCAGGCGATGGGCACGATCTACTCCGCCGCCAACCGCCACGAGAGCCGCGGCGCGCATGCGCACGAGGACTTCCCCGAGCGCGACGACAAGAACTGGCTGAAGCACACCGCGGTCTGGGTCGATCCCGAGACGGGCAAGACCCGCATCGACTACCGGCCGGTCAATCTCCAGCCGATGAGCAACGACGTGCAGTCCTTCCCGCCCAAAGCGCGCGTGTACTAAGGATATATCGATGGCCGAATTTACCCTGCCCGCCAATTCCAAGGTCGGCGTCGGCGACACCTACAAGGCGCCGGCCGGCGCCACCAACGTCAAGATCTTCAAGGTCTATCGCTGGACGCCGGATGACGGCAAGAATCCGCGGCTCGACACCTACGAGGTCGATCTCGCGACCTGCGGGCCGATGATTCTCGACGCGCTGATCAAGATCAAGAACGAGGTCGACAGCTCGTTGACCTTCCGTCGCTCCTGCCGCGAGGGCGTGTGCGGCAGCTGCGCGATGAACATCGACGGCACCAACACGCTGGCCTGCACGCACTACATCGCCGACGTGAAGGGCGACATCAAGATCTACCCGCTGCCGCACATGCCGGTGGTCCGCGACCTGGTGCCCGACCTCACCGTGCCCTACGCCCAGCTCGCCTCGATCGAGCCGTGGCTCAAGTCGGCCAGCCAGCCGCCGACCCGCGAGCGCCTGCAGTCGCCCGAGGAGCGCGCCAAGCTCGACGGGCTGTGGGAATGCATCCTGTGCTTCTGCTGCACGACCTCGTGCCCGAGCTACTGGTGGGCCGGCGATCGCTATCTCGGCCCGGCGATCCTGCTGCAGGCCTATCGCTGGCTGGCCGACAGCCGCGACGAGGCCAAGGGCGAGCGGCTCGACAATCTCGAGGATCCGTTCCGGCTCTATCGCTGTCACACCATCATGAACTGCACCAAGACCTGCCCGAAGAGCCTCAATCCGGCGAAAGCGATCGCCGAGATCAAGAAGCTGCTGGTCGAGCGGACGATTTAGCGCCTTCAAAGGCGCGTTAACGGCGCATCTTTTGCTATGCTCCCCCTGCAATAAGACAGGGGGCTTCCAATGTTTCTCAAACGACTCGCCGCTTTGGCGGCGCTTGCCTGCGCGGCGGCATTGCCGGCCTCGGCCGGGCAGACCTTCGACGCTGTGAAGGCCAAGGGCTTCGTGCAGTGCGCGGTCAATACCGGGCTGGCCGGCTTCTCCTTCGCCGACAGCCAGGGCAAGTGGACCGGGCTCGATGTCGATCTCTGCAAGGCGATCGCCGTGGCGATGTTCGGCGATGCCGACAAGGTGAAGTTCACGCCGACCACCGCCCAGCAGCGCTTCGTCGCGCTGCAGTCGGGCGAGGTCGACGTCATCACCCGCAATGCGACGCAAACCCTGCTGCGCGACACCTCGCTCGGCTTCAACATCGCCGGCGTCAATTTCTATGATGGCCAAGGCTTCATGGTGACCGCCAAGTCGGGCCTCAAGAGCGCCAAGGAGCTGAACGGCGCGACCATCTGCGTGCAGCCCGGTACCACCACCGAGCTCAACCTCGCCGACTACTTCCGCAAGAACAAGATGAGCTTCAAGCCGGTGCTGATCGAGAAGCTCGACGAGCTGCTGCAAGCCTATGCCGCCGGCCGCTGCGACTCCTACACCACCGACGCCTCGGGTCTTGCCGCCGTGCGGGCGGGCCAGCTCGCCGGCAAGGGCGAGCACGTCATCCTGCCCGAGCGCATCTCCAAGGAGCCGCTCGGCCCGATCGTGCGCCACGGCGACGACCAGTGGTTCGATCTGGTGAAGTGGACGCTGATGGGCATGATCGAGGCCGAGGAGATGGGCATCTCCCAGGCCAATGTCGACGAGATGCTGAAGAGCGACGATCCCGCCATCAAGCGCTTCCTCGGCGTGACGCCGGGCTACGGCAAGGCCGTCGGCGTCGACGAGAAGTGGATGTACAATATCGTCAAGCAGGTCGGGAACTACGGCGACAGCTTCGAGCGCAATGTCGGCACCAAGACGCCGCTCAAGCTCGAGCGCGGCCAGAACGCGCTGTGGACCAACGGCGGCCTGCTCTACGCGATCCCGTTCCGGTGAGTTCTACTCCTCTCCCTCGTTAGGGGGAGAGGCGGGGAGAGGAGGCGGCTCGCGCTTGTAAAGCGAAGCGGCTACCGTGGCCCGAACACGGGAGGAACGCCGGCATGGAGCGCCGCTTCGTCAAGGTCGAGAAAGGCCTGGGCCCGCAAGGCCGCATCGCCGTCGTGCGCTTCGATCGCGGCGACACCATCAACGCGCTGTCGGGCCAGGCGATGCGCGAGCTGCGCGACGTCACTCGCGACTTCGAGGACGATCTCGAGACCTCGGTCGTGATCCTGACCGGATCGGCCAAGGCCTTCTCCGCCGGCTTCGACCTCAAGGACCCGGAAGGCCGCCAGCGCGACACGCTGTCGGTCGGCGAGCGCATCCATCGCCAGCGGCTGGGCCCCAGGATGTGCAAGGCCTGGCAGGACCTGGACCAGGTGACGATCGCGGCGATCGAAGGCCATTGCATCGGCGGCGGCGCGGCGCTGGTCGTCTCGCTCGACTTCCGCTTCTGCGGGGCCGGGGCACATTTCCGCATTCCCGAGGTCGAGCTCGGCATGAACATGAGCTGGGGCTCGATCCCGCGCCTGCTCGCGCTGATCGGTCCGGCGCGCACCAAGCAGGCGGTCATCCTGGCGTCGGACCGCATCGGCGCGGCCGAGGCACTCGATTGGGGCCTGGTCGAGAAAGTGGTCGAGGATGGCCAGGCCTGCGCGTCGGCGATGGAATTCGCCGAACGCATCGCCGCCCAGCCGCCGATCCCGGTGCGCATGACCAAGGCCTCGGTCAACCGGCTCGCCCATGCGCTCGACGATCTCGCCGCCCACATGGATGCCGACCAGAACGTGCTGACCGGGCTCACCGAAGACTACAGGGAGGGAACGTCGGCCTTCCGCGAGAAGCGCAAGCCGGTGTTCAAGGGGCGCTAAGGCAGCTTCCTTGTCTTCAGCGCCTCGACCACCTTGCGGCGCTCGTCATCGTCCATCATCGGCCAGCGCGCGACTTCGTCGATGGTGCGCTTGCAGCCGATGCAGAGGTTGCTCTTGGCGTCCATGATGCAGATGCTCTTGCACGGCGACATCACGCGGCGCGCGGCATAAGGCGGCGGGGCCGGCTCGGCCATGCGGCTCAGGACGTCTTCTTGCTGAGTTCCGCGAGCTGGCCCTGCAGCTCGTCGAGCTTGCGCTTCAGGTCGTCGATGGCGGCGTCCTTCTCGGGGGCGGACTCGGACCTGGTCGGTTCGGCGGCGCCGTTCGCCTGTGCCGGCCCGCCCTGGCCCGCAGCGAACGGATTGAACATCTGCATGGCCTTCTCGAACATCGCCATGTTCTGCTTGCCCATCGATTCGAACTGCTGGAACGGATTGAAACCGAAGGCATTCTGCAGGTAGCTGCGCATCTGCTCCTGATTGCGCGCGAATTGCGACATCGACATCTCGAGATACTGCGGCACCACGCCCTGCAGGCTGTCGCCGTAGAACGAGATGAGCTGGCGCAGGAACGAGATCGGCAGCATGGTCTGGCCGCCCTTGCTCTCCTCCTCGACGATGATCTGCGTCAGCACCGCGCGGGTGATGTCGTCGCCGGTCTTGGCGTCGTAGACCACGAAGTCGGTCTTTTCCTTCACCATCTGCGACAGGTGCTCGAGGGTGACGTAGGCCGATGTGGCGGTGTTGTAGAGCCGCCGGTTCGCGTACTTCTTGATGACGACCGGGGCGGACTTGGGCCCGCCGTCCGATGCTGGCTGATCGGCCATTACGCTGCGCTCCTCACACCCCGCCCAATTGCCGACTTTAGCCCCGATGCCGCAGTGCGACAAGCCGCGCCGCGTCTGCGAAAGGCGCGTTCGCGGGCCGATGCGCTATAGTGGCTGCATGGCTTCGGAAGAAAGCGACGGCACGCCCGCCGCGGGCGAATTCGACCGGCTGGCGCGCCGCTACCTCGACCTGTGGCAGAGCCAGCTTGCGTCCCGGCAACTGGTCGATCACCGCCTGGCGCTCGGGATCGTCGACCGCCACCGCGTCTGAGACCGCGCCCGCTGCCGCTCCACCTCGGCACCGCGCTGATGACCTGGCCGAGCTCCGAAAGCGCTTGGCAGCTCTCGAAGCGCGGGTCGCCGAACTCGAGTCCCGGCACCCCTGAAGCCGTCGCCCGGCTCATAAAGGAAGTCGCAGCTCTCGAGGCGGGCGCCGGCCCGGGTTTCGAGCCGGCGCTCCACCGCGAGATCGGCCGCCGCATGGATCGCCTGGCCGAAGGCGTGACGGCCTATCGCTGCCATCCGGTGCATCGCGATCACGACGCATCGCGCGGCGCGTGTGCGCGGTGCACGGGCCGTGCTGGTCGTGCCGTCGCTGATCAACCGCTGGGAAGTTCTGGATCTCACGGCGGAGAAGAGCCTGCTGCGCGCCATGGCGGCCGAGGGCCTGCGGCCCTACCTCGTCGACTGGGGCACGCCCAATGCCGACGAGCGCCGCTTCGACTCGACGGCCTACGTCGCCCGCCTCGAACGCGCGCTGGCCTTCCTCACCAAGCGGGCGCGGCGCGCGCCGGCGGTGATGGGCTACTGCATGGGCGGCACGCTCGCCGTCGCCTTGACCGCGCGCCGGCCGCGCCGGGTGGCGCGGCTGGCGCTGCTCGCCGCGCCCTGGGACTTCCATGCCGACAAGACCGGTCATGCCTTCCTGCTGTCGATGGGCCCGAGCCTGGCGCAGATGGCCGACCGGCTGGGCGAGCTGCCGGTCGACATGCTGCAGACGCTGTTCTGGTCGCTCGATCCCTGGCTCGCGGTCAAGAAGTTCGGCCGCTTCCTCGGCATGGATCCGCTGGGCGCATCGGCGCGCGACTTCGTGCTGCTCGAGGATTGGCTGAACGAGGGCGCGCCGCTCGCCGGTCCCGCCGCGCGCGAATGCCTGATCGGCTGGTATGGCGACAACCTGCCGGGAACGGATCGCTGGCAGGTCGGCGGCAAGCGCATCGTGCCGGCGAAGATCGCCAAGCCCGCGCTGGTGATGATCCCGTCGGGAGACCGCATCGTGCCGCCCCTCTCGGCGGCGGCGCTCGCCGATCCCGAGCGCGGCCTCGCCAACGCGACGCGCCTCGACCTGCCGCTCGGCCATATCGGCATGGTGGTGAGCAGCCGCGCGCGCGACACCGCCTGGGCGCCGCTGATCGACTGGCTGAAGGCGCGCTGATGGGCGGGCGGCGCGTCGATTGGCGGCTGCCGGCGATCTGGTCGGTGCTGTTCGCCGTGTCGATCGCCACACGCGCCTACGTCGCGGTGAGCGACGAGGCGCGCCGCGGCCACGTCATCGGCTTCGGCCGTCCGCTGGTCGACGAGATCACCAGCCATCTCGTGGTCGCAGCGCTTCTGCCCGCGCTCTATTGGCTGCATCGCCGCTGGCCGATGGGCGAGCCGCGCAACATCACGCTGCACGTCGCGGCGGTGGTGCCGTTCAGCATCCTGCATACCAGCGGCATGGCAGCGCTGCGGCTGCTGTGGTTCAACGCCATCGTCGGGCTGCCCTACAGCTTTCCGCTGACCTTCGACCGGCTGCAATACGAGTTCGCCAAGGATCTCGTGACCTACCTCATGCTGACGACCGGCGTGCTGGCGCTGAACTATCTCCTGCAACGAAAGCCATCCGAGCCGGTCGCGGACAAGCTGGCCGCCGCCGGCCCGCCCGAACGCTTCGCCGTGCGCCGGCGCGGCGGCAGCGAGGTGATGGTCGAGGTCGCCGACATCGACTGGATC
>VBAF01000213.1:0-511 GCA_005884705.1 Alphaproteobacteria bacterium | reverse complement strand
CGTTCGAGATCCGCTCGTCCCTGGCGAAGCTCGAGGGCGAGCTCGACGCCAAACGGTTCGTCCGCGTGCACAAATCCTATGTGGTGAACATCGGGCGGGTGGCCGAGGTGACGCCGTGGGTCAGCGGCGACTGGCGCATCCGCCTGCAGGACGGGGCGGAGATCAACCTCAGCCGCCGCTACCGCCAGCGTTTCGAGGCGCTGGCGCCGGTCCGGAGCTGAGGTCTATAAAGTGCCAAGTCAGGGCGACCGAGCCCAGGAGGATTGCATGGCAACCGACATCGTCATCGCGAGTGCGGCGCGCACACCCGTCGGCTCGTTCAATGGCGCCTTTGGCGCGGTTCCGGCGCACGATCTTGGCAAGGTCGCGATCAAGGGTGCGCTCGAGCGCGCCAAGGTCAAGCCCGAGGAGGTCGACGAAGTCATCATGGGCCAGATCCTCAGTGCCGGTCAGGGCCAGAACCCGGCGCGCCAGGCGGCGGTGAATTCCGGTATCCCCGTCGAGAAGACCG
>VBAF01000239.1 GCA_005884705.1 Alphaproteobacteria bacterium | reverse complement strand
CTCGGCCACCGCGCCCTGCTCGACGATCTCGCCCTGGGTCATGACGCAGACCCGGTCGGCCATTTTGCGCACGATGCCGAGATCGTGGGTGATGAACAACAGCGCCATGCCGTAGCGCGCCTGCAGGCTCTTGAGCAGCTTCAGGATTTGCGCCTGGATGGTGACGTCGAGCGCGGTGGTCGGCTCGTCGGCGATCAGCAGGTCGGGCTCGTTGGCGAGCGCCATCGCGATCATCACCCGCTGGCGCTGGCCGCCGGACAGCTGGTGCGGATAGGCGTCGAGGCGCTTGGCGGCCTCGGGGATGCCGACCCAACTCGAGCGTGCGCCGCCGCGCCGCCTCGCGGGTCAGGCCCTTGTGCAGGATCAGCACCTCGTTGACCTGCCGCTCGATCGTGTGCAGCGGGTTGAGCGAGGTCATCGGCTCCTGGAAGATCATCGACACGCGGTTGCCGCGCACCGCCAGCAGCTCGCGCTGCGGCGCGCCGACCAGCTCGCGGCCCTGGAAGCGGATCGAGCCGCCGGGATGCCGGGCCAGCGGATAGGGCAGCAGCTGCAACACCGACAGCGCGGTGACCGACTTGCCCGAGCCCGATTCGCCGACCAGCGCCAGCGTCTCGCCGCGGGCGATGGCGAAGCTCACACCCTTGACTGCCTGCACCGCGTTGGCGCCGGCGCCGAAGGTGACGGAGAGGTCGCGGACCTCGAGCAGGGCTGCTTCGCTCATGCCAGCACCTTGCGCGGGTTCAGCGCGTCGCGCACCGCCTCGCCGATGAACACCAGCAGCGACATCATGAGCGCGATGATGACGAAGGCGGTGAAGGCAAGCCACGGCGCATTGAGGTTGTTCTTGCCCTGCAGCACCAGCTCGCCGAGCGACGGCGAGCCCGGCGGCAGGCCGAAGCCCAGGAAGTCGAGCGCGGTGAGGGTGGTCACGGAGCCGGCGAGGATGAAGGGCAGGAAGGTGATGGAGGTGGTCAAGGCGTTGGGCAGGATATGGCGGAACATGATGCGGACGTCCATCATGCCGAGCGCGCGGGCGGCGCGCACATAGTCGAAGTTGCGGCCACGCAGGAATTCCGCCCGCACATAGCCGACCAGCGCCATCCACGAAAACAGCAGCATGATGCCGAGCAGCACCCAGAAGCCGGGCTGGATGAAGCTCGCCAGGATGATCAGCAGATAGAGCTGCGGCATGCTCGACCAGATCTCGAGGAAGCGCTGGAAGGTGAGGTCGACCCAGCCGCCGAAATAGCCCTGCACCGCGCCGGCCACGATGCCGACGATCGAGCTCAGGATGGTCAGGATCAGGCCGAACAGCACCGAGATGCGGAAGCCGTAGATCAGGCGGGCGGTCACGTCGCGCGCTTGGTCGTCGGTGCCCAGCGGATGCTCGAGCGACGGCGGCAGCAGCGAGTTGCGCCGCTCGCCGGCGATGATCGTGTCGTAGCGATAGGGGATCAGCGGCCACACCATCCAGCCCTTTTCCCGGATCATGTGCACGACCTCGGCGTCGGTGTAGACGGCGTTGGTCGGCAGGTCGCCGCCGAAGGTCGTCTCGGGATAGTCGCGGAACACCGGCATGTAGAAGCCGCCGTCGTAGCGCACGAGGATCGGCCGGTCGTTGGCCAGCAGCTCGGCGAACAGCGAGAGCAGGAACATCGCGCCGAACACGACCAGCGAGACCATGCCGCGCTTGCTGGCGCGGAAATGCGCGAGCCGGCGGCGGCTGAGCGGCGTCATCGGCGCGCCTCGAAGTCGAGCCGCGGATCGACGACGGTGTACATCATGTCGCCGACGATCCCCATGACCAGGCCGATCATGCCGAAGAAGTAGAGCGTGCCGAACATCACGGGATAGTCGCGGTTCAGCGCCGATTCGAAGCCCAGCAGGCCGATGCCGTCGAGCGAGAAGATCACCTCGATGATCAGCGAGCCGGCAAACAGCACGCCGACGAAGGACGCGGGGATTCCGGCAATGACAATCATCATGGCGTTGCGAAAGACGTGGCTGTAGAGCACGCGGCCCTCGCTCAGGCCCTTGGCGCGCGCGGTCAGCGCATATTGCTTGTGGATCTCCTCGATGAAGGAATTCTTGGTGAGGAAGGTCATGGTGGTGAAGGCACCGATGGTGAGGGCCACGATCGGCAGCGCCATGTGCCAGAAATAGTCGAGCACCTTGTGCACGGCATCGAGGCTGCTCCAGTCGTCGGACGTCAGGCCGCGCAACGGGAACCACTTGAAATAGCTGCCGCCCGCGAACACCACGATCAGCAGCAGCGCGAACAGGAACCCCGGGATGGCGTGCAGCACGATCAGGACGGCCGAGGTACCGACGTCCATGCGCGAGCCGTCGCGCACCGCCTTGGCGATGCCGAGCGGGATGCAGACGAGATAGGTCAGCAGGGTCGTCCACAGGCCGAGCGACAGCGACACCGGCATCTTGTCGATCACCAGGTCGACGACGCGGCGGTTGCGGAAGAAGGAATCGCCGAAATCGAAGACCAGGTAGCTCTTCATCATCAGCAGGAAGCGCTCGCCGATCGGCTTGTCGAAGCCGTACATGCGCTCGATCCGCTGGACCAGCTCCTTGGGCAGCCCGCGCGCGCCGCGATAGGAACCGCCGCTGCTCTCGGTGTTGGCCTGGCGTATCATCTCGCCGCCCGAGGCGCTGCCCGAGAAGCGCTCTGTTGCGCCCACCGCGGTGCCCTCCATACGGGCGATCATCTGCTCGACCGGCCCGCCGGGCGCCGCCTGAACGATGAAGAAGTTCAGCACCATGATGCCGAACAGGGTCGGCACCACCAGAATCAGCCGGCGCAGGAGGTAGGCGAGCATCTAGCGGGCGACGGTCACTGGGCTTGCTTGCCTTGCAGCGCGCGGTCCTTGGCTTCGTCGAGCCACCAGGTGTCGAAGGCGACCGGCGAATACTTCGCGGTCTTCTCCGGCCGCGAGAAGCGGTTCCAGTAGGCGACCAGCTCCTTGCCCGAGCGGAACTGCGGAATCAGGAACTCGTGCCATTGCAGCACGCGGTCGAGGCAGCGCGTGCGCACGACCAGGCTGTCGCGGTCCGGAGCGGCGATCACCAGCTCGATCAGCTGGTCGACTGCCGGATCCTTCAGACCCATCGAGTTGCGGCCGCCCGGCTTGTCGGCGGCATTGCTGCCCCAGAACTCACGCTGCTCGTTGCCCGGCGAGATCGCCTGGCCCCACAGATCGATCACCATGTCGAAGTCGTAGGAGTCGGTGCGGCGGCGATACTGCGAGGTGTCGACGGTGCGCACGTTCATCTCGATGCCGATGCGCTCGAGGTTCTGCTTGACCGGCAGCGCCATGCGCTCGAAGCCCGCTTCGTTCAGCAGCAGCTCGAAGGCGAGCTTCTTGCCGTTCTTGTCGGTCATCTTGCCGTCCTTGATCTCCCAGCCCGCCGGCTTGAGCAGGCCGATCGCCTGGCGCGCCTGCTCGCGGATATTGCCCGAGCCGTCGGTCTTCGGCGGATTGTACTCCTTGGTGAAGACCTCGTCGGGAATCTTGCCCTTGAGCGGGTCGAGGATCTTGAGTTCCTCCGGCGAGGGCAGGCCCTTGGCCTCGAGCTCGGAGTTGCCGAAGAACGAGCGGCTGCGGGTGAAGAACCCGTAGCTCAGGTTCTTGTTTTGCCATTCGAAGTCGTACATCAGGCCGATCGCCTCGCGCACCCGGCGGTCCTTGAACAGCTCGCGTCGGAGGTTGAAGACGAAACCCTGCATCGGCTGCGGCATCTCGTTGGGCAGCTCCTCGCGCTTGATGCGCCCTTCCTTGACCGCCGGGACGTCGTAGCGGGTCATCCAGTTGCGCCCCGAATTCTCGCGCCGCACGTCGGTCTCGCCGGCCTTGAAGGCTTCGAAGGTCACCTCGGCATCGCGATAGTACTCGTAGCGCAGCGTCTCGAAGTTGCTGCGGCCGCGGTTCATCCAGAGATCCTTGGCCCACCAGTCCGGCACGCGACGATAGGTGATCGAGCGGCCGACATCGAAGCCGTCGACCTTGTAGGCGCCGCTTGACAGCGCGACCTCGAGCGAGGACTTCTCGAAGTCGCGGCTCGCCCACCATTTCGACGGTAGTGCCGGCAACTGGCCGAGGATCAGCGGCAGCTCGCGATTCTCGGCATTGCGGAAAGTGAACAGCACCTTGCGCTCGCCGGCCTTCTCCGCCTTCAGCACGTCGGCGTAGTAGGAGGCGTACATCGGCGGACCCTTGGCCTTGA
>VBAF01000630.1:1179-2463 GCA_005884705.1 Alphaproteobacteria bacterium | reverse complement strand
TCGCAGTCGCCGCGTCGCGGCCATGAGGCGGCGGGCGCTGCTGCTGGCCGCGGCGCCCCTGGTCGCCTCCGCGCGCGCGCAGAGCGGGCTGTGGCCCGAGTGGCTGGGCTCGTATGCCGGGGCGCTGCGCTTCTACCGGTCGATCCCGCTCGAGGACATCTATCCGCCGCCGCGGCAGCCGCATGTCGACGCTGACGACCTCGCGCCGTTCGCCGTTCACCATCCGCACCGACGACGACGGCCCCGCGGTGTGGCTGCGCATCGACGGCGGGCCGATGGAAACCCCGACCGAAGGCGACCAAGCTCACCGCGGCGCAGGCCAAGCCCGCGCCGCGCGCTGCCACCCTCACCCTGCGGCCCGATGCGCTCGGCACCGAAGCGCTGTTCGCCTTCGCCGACGGCAGCTTCTGGCGCCGCCACTTCAATGCCCGCTTCACGCCGACCGGCGCCGACCTGATCGTCTGGGTGTTCGACGCCCACGGCACGCGCGCCCGCACCTGGCGCGGCTCGGCGATACGCTTTCCGCCGCCATCCGCTCAGGACGGCCGCGCGCCGACATAGTTCGACTGCGGGCGGATGATGCGGCCGCCCTTCTCCTGCTCGAAGACATGGGCGCACCAGCCGGCGACGCGACCGACCGCGAACAGGGCGGTGAAGGCCTCGCGCGGGATCTCGAGCGCCTCGAGCAGCAGCGCGGTGTAATACTCGACATTAGTGTCGAGCCGGCGGCCCGGCTTGTGCCGGCGCAGCGCGGCGATCGCGCCCTGCTCGACCGCCGAGGCGTAGGCCAGCCGCCCCGCCGTCTCGGGCAGCGTCGCCACCGCCTCCTTGAGCACGTCGGCGCGCGGATCGCGCACCTTGTAGATGCGATGCCCGAAGCCCATCAGGGTCGTGTTCTTGGCGAAGGCATCGTCGAACCACGCCTCGGCGCGCGCGGCATCGCCGATCTCGTCGAGCATGTCGAGGACGGGCCCGGGCGCGCCGCCATGCAGCGGACCCTTCAGCGCACACAGCCCGGCGAGCACCGCCGAGATCAGGCCGGCATGGGTCGAGGCGACGACGCGGGCGGTGAAGGTCGAGGCGTTGAAGCCATGGTCGGCGACGGTGGCGAGATAGGTGTCGAGGCCCTTCTCGAACACCTCGCCGGCGCGCTGGCCGCGGATCATGCGCAGCAGGTCCTGCGCCGTGCTGAGCGATGGATCGGGCGCGATCGCCGACAGGCCCTTGGCGGCATTGAGCAGCGCGGCGAGGAACACCGGCAGCGCGCCGCAGACCAGATAGTGA
>VBAF01000630.1:0-1146 GCA_005884705.1 Alphaproteobacteria bacterium | reverse complement strand
CGTCAGCCCCTCGGCCGCCGTCAGCAGCTTGGGCACCAGGGCAAAGGCCCTGACTCGCGCCATCGCCAGGCCGTCGCGCACGGCGGTCTCGTTGCCGCCGCCCTCGCCGTAGCCTTCCCAGAGCAGCGCCGCGACGCCTTCATAGCCGCGCGTCTCCACAAGTTCCTCGACGGCATGGCCGCGGACGACCAGCCGGCCTTCCTCGCCGTCGACCTCGCTCATCACCGTGTCGGCGACGATCACGCCGTCGAGGCCGCTATCCACCCGCGTCTGCAGCATCGCAATCCCCTTGGTTGATCGAGGGGATAAGTGGCCGTGTCGAAATATATTGTCAATATTGATTGAATTCATCAATATTAGGTCATGGGCAAGGAATGGCTGAGCTCGAAGGAAGCCGCGCGGCGCCTCGCCGTGTCGTCGGCGACGCTGTACGCCTATGTGAGCCGCGGTCTGCTGCGCTCGGAGAGCACCAACGGCCAGCGCGAGCGGCGCTACAGCGCCGACGATGTGGCGTTGCTCAAGCGGCGCCGCGATGTCGGGCGCAAGGCCGAGTCGATCGCGGCCAACGCGCTCGACTTCGGCACGCCGGTGCTCGAATCCGCCCTCACCCTGATCGAGCACGGCCGGCTCTACTATCGCGGCTGGGAGGCTGCGCCGCTTGCCCGCAGCTCCTCGCTCGAGACGGTGGCGCAGCTCTTGTGGCAGTGCGACGAGCGGCCGTTCGACGCAAGGAACCTGCCGTCGATGTCGACGGCGCTGCGCCAGGCCTGGCAGGCCGCCGCCGGCCTCGCGCCGGTCGATCGTTGCCTGCTGCTGCTGCCGGCCGCGGCGCGCTGGGATCATCCGAGCTGGGTCGAGGACCGCGGCGCCATGCTGGAGACCGGCGTACGCATCCTGCGGCTGCTCGCCGCCGCGGTGACCGGCGAGCCGCTCTCCGCCCGGCCGGTGCACGAGCAGCTCGCGTCGGCCTGGGGCGTTCCGGCCGAGCACGCGCCGTTGATCCGCGCCGCGCTGGTGCTGTCGGCCGACCATGAGTTCAACGCCTCGACCTTTGCGGCGCGCGTCGTCGCCTCGACCGGCGCCAACCTGCACGGCTCGACGATCGCCGGCCTCGCCGCCCTCAACGGGCCGCGCCACGGCGGCCTG
>VBAF01000183.1 GCA_005884705.1 Alphaproteobacteria bacterium | reverse complement strand
GCTCTCCCGCGTCGTTGAAGACGCGGGTCATGCCGACCTTCTGGGCGACGAGACCGCAACGCATGGTCTGGTTCCTCTTCCCTGTCTCTCTACGCGCCGAGCTTGATCTCGACGTCGACGCCCGAGGCGAGGTCGAGCTTCATCAGCGCGTCCACGGTCTGCGGTGTCGGGTCGACGATGTCGAGAACCCGCTTGTGGGTGCGGATCTCGAACTGCTCACGCGACTTCTTGTCGATGTGCGGCGAGCGGTTGACCGTGAACTTCTCGATACCCGTCGGCAGCGGAATGGGCCCGCGAACCTGCGCGCCCGTCCGCTTGGCCGTGCTGACGATCTCGCTGGTCGACTGGTCGAGCACGCGATGATCGAAGGCTTTGAGCCGGATGCGGATATTGGTGTTGTCCATGGCCATGGTCTTGCACTCGCCTTTGGCGTCGTTTCGTTACTTGTTGATCTTTGTGACGACGCCGGCGCCGACGGTCCGGCCGCCCTCGCGGATGGCGAAGCGCAGGCCCTCGTCCATCGCGATCGGCTGGATCAGCTCGATCGTCATCCGCGCATTGTCGCCCGGCATCACCATCTCGGTGCCGTCCGGCAGCGTCACCACCCCCGTCACGTCGGTCGTGCGGAAGTAGAACTGCGGCCGGTAGTTGGTGAAGAACGGCGTGTGACGGCCACCCTCCTCCTTGGTCAGGATGTAGGCCTCGGCCTCGAAGTTGGTGTGCGGCGTGATCGACCCCGGCTTGGCCAGAACCTGGCCGCGCTCGACGTCCTCGCGCCCGACCCCGCGCAGCAGCGCGCCGATATTGTCGCCCGCCTCACCCTGGTCCAACAGCTTGCGGAACATCTCGACACCGGTCACCACCGTCTTGGTGGTGTCCTTCAGCCCGACGATCTCGACTTCCTCGCCGACCTTGACGATGCCGCGCTCGACGCGGCCGGTAACCACCGTGCCGCGGCCCGAGATCGAGAACACGTCCTCGATCGGCATCAGGAACGGCTTGTCCTTGTCGCGCACAGGCTGCGGGATGTACTTGTCGACCTCTTCCATCAGCTTCAGGATCGACTGCTCGCCCTGCTCGGCGTTCTTGTCCTCCAGCGCCATCAGCGCCGAGCCGCGCACCACCGGAATGTCGTCGCCCGGGAACTGGTAGCTCTTCAACAGCTCGCGCACTTCGAGCTCGACCAGGTCGAGCAGCTCGGGGTCGTCGACCATGTCGACCTTGTTCATGTAGACCACCAGCGCCGGCACGCCGACCTGGCGAGCCAGCAGGATGTGCTCGCGGGTCTGCGGCATCGGGCCGTCGGCCGCCGACACCACCAGGATCGCCCCGTCCATCTGCGCCGCACCGGTGATCATGTTCTTGACGTAGTCGGCATGGCCCGGGCAGTCGACGTGCGCGTAGTGGCGGTTCTTCGTCTCGTACTCGACGTGCGCCGTCGAGATCGTGATGCCGCGCTCGCGCTCCTCCGGCGCCTTGTCGATCTGGTCGTACGCCGTGAACGTCGCACCGCCGCTCTTCGCCAGGATCTTCGTGATCGCCGCCGTCAGCGACGTCTTGCCATGATCAACGTGCCCGATCGTCCCGATGTTGCAATGCGGCTTGTTCCGCTCGAATTTCGCCTTCGTCATGGTGTCACGACCCTCGATGCCTCAAAACTGGAGCGGGTGAAGGGAATCGAACCCTCGTCGTAAGCTTGGAAGGCTTCTGCTCTACCATTGAGCTACACCCGCAACTCCCGAACAGAGCCACACTCGCACGCGGACCGCTGGTGGAGGGGGAAGGATTCGAACCTTCGTAGACGCGAAGTCGGCAGATTTACAGTCTGCTGCCATTGACCGCTCGGCCACCCCTCCGAACCTGCGGCACGCAGCGCGAGTTAAGCCTGTTCGGCCCGTCCAACGGGCGGGCGTTGCTCGCAAATCCAATGAGTTACGTCAAGCGCCAAATCCCGTTACAAGGCTCGCCCATGCGCTCCCAACCCCATCGCACCGCCAAGCCGTCACGTAACGCTCCCAGGGGCGGCCACCAGGCCATCTGGCTGTACGGCCGCCATCCGGTGCTGGCAGCGCTCGCCAATCCGGAGCGGCGGATCGAGCGGCTGCTCGCAACCAAGGACGTCGCCGAGCGCCACGCCAAGGAATTTTCCGGCCGCAACCCGCAGATCCTGCCGCGCGAGGACTTGGCGCAGCGCCTGCCGGCCGGCGCGGTCCATCAGGGCCTGGCCGTCCTGGCAGCACCGCTCGAGGAGCCGGGGCTGGAGGATGTGCTGGCGCGCTGCGGCGAGGACGCGCTGGTGCTGGCACTCGACCAGGTGACCGACCCGCACAATGTCGGCGCCATCCTGCGCAGCGCCGCGGCGTTCGGCGCCGCCGGGGTGGTCGTGACCGAGCGGCACGCGCCGGCCGACACCGGCGTGCTGGCCAAGGCCGCGTCGGGGGCACTCGAGATCATGCCGCTGGTGCGCGCCGTCAACCTCGCGCGCACGCTCGAGCAGATGAAAGAGGCGGGCTTCTGGCTCTACGGCCTCGACGAGCAGGGCGACGCCGCCCTCGGCACGCTCGACCTCAAGGGCCGGGTCTGCATCGTGCTCGGCGCCGAGGGCGAGGGCCTGCGCCGCCTGACGGCCGAGAAATGCGACCGCCTGGTGACGATCCCGACCCAGGCGGCACTGGCCGCGCTCAACGTCTCCAACGCGGCGGCCGTCGCCGCCTATGAGTGGGCGCGGCAGGCGAAGCCTGATAAAAAGTGACCTGGGCCGGGTTAGCACAGCGGTAGTGCACCTGATTTGTAATCAGGGGGTCGGGGGTTCAAATCCCTCACCCGGCACCATCCTCCGCCCCTTATGCCATCGGCATCGGAGGCTTCCCATCGGGATGGGAAGTCCGGAACCCCCTAGCGCCCCCGCACCCCGATCTTCAGCCGGTGCTCGTTGCCCTCGTCGTCGCCCAGGATCACGACGTCGCTGAAGGCCTGGCCTGGCGCATAGCGCCGTCCGCGGACGAAGAACATCAGCACGACATGGGCCCGGGCATGCGGCGGCACCGGCTGATCCTTGGCGAAGCGGCCGGCGCGCCGCGAGCCGATGGTGAACACGGTCTGCTCGGCCGGATGGTCGCGCAGGCGCGCCCGGACGATGCGGATGTCGCGGTCGGTCCGGTTGGCCGCCTCGAGCTCGACCACGATCTGCAGCATCGCCGCGCCGTCGGCCGTCTTGGTCGGATGCCACGACGGCCACGGCGCCTGCGGCGCGAAGAACAGGCGCAGGGTCGGCGGCTGGACCGCTGATGCGGAATTGCGCCAGCGCCGCCAGAGTCTCGCCAGGTTCCCCCAGAGCAGCATGTCGCCTCGATCGATCGCCGTTGGTCCCAGCAAGGCCACGGCCGGGACCGTGGCTGCCCGACTATATAACGCCGATGCGCAACGAAGTTCTCGTCACCGGCGGCGCCGGCTACATCGGCAGCCACGTCTGCAAGGCCTTGGCCGAGTCGGGCTTCACCCCGATCTGCTACGACACGATGGAAAAGGGCCATCGCTGGGCGGTGCGCTGGGGACCACTGGAGCGCGGCGATATCGGCGACGGCGCCCGCCTCGACGAGGTGTTCGCCCGCCACCGGCCGCGCGCCATCGTCCATCTCGCCGGCTACATCGAGGTCGGCGAATCGGTGCGCGAGCCCGAGCGCTACCTGCACAACAACAGCACCAAGACCGCCGCCCTGATCGAGGCCGCCCTGCGCCACGCCGTCGAGGGCCTGGTCTTTTCCAGCACCTGCGCGGTGTATGGCATGCCGCAAGCCGAGGTTCTCTCCGAGACGCACGCCATGGCGCCGCTCAGCCCCTATGCGGACTCCAAGGCGCGGGTCGAAGCGGCCCTCGACAGGGCGGCGTCGCTCGGCCTGCGTTCGGCATCGCTGCGCTATTTCAACGCCGCCGGCGCCGACCCGGCCGGCGAGATCGGCGAGGCGCATGCGCCGGAGACCCATCTGCTGCCGCTCGCCGCCGACGCGGCGCTGGGCGTCGCGCCGCCGCTCACCCTGCTCGGCTCGGACTATCCGACCGACGACGGCTCCTGCGTGCGCGACTTCGTCCATGTCAGCGATCTCGCCGACGGCCATGTCCGCGCCCTGCAGTGGCTCCGCCGGCAGCCGTCCGACGGCCTGCACGAGGCCTTCAACCTCGGCAGCGGCTCAGGCTACAGCGTGCGCCAGGCGATCGCCGAAACCGCGCGCAT
>VBAF01000182.1 GCA_005884705.1 Alphaproteobacteria bacterium | reverse complement strand
AGGCCAGGATCGCGCAGGTCGGCATCAGGAAGATCAGCGTGCCCAGGATATCGATCCAGAGCTGGCCGCGACGGCCGAGCGTCATGTAGAGCAGGTCGACCCGGACATGCTCGTTGCGCTTCAGCGTGTAGGAGGTGCCGAACATCACGATCACGGCGAACATGTACCACTGGACTTCGAGCCAGGCGTTCGAGCTCATGTCGTACGCG
>VBAF01000181.1 GCA_005884705.1 Alphaproteobacteria bacterium | reverse complement strand
GGCAGCCCGCGCCGGGCCGCCGCATCGGCCAGCCACAGGATCATGTAGGTGCCGAGCCCGCGCCGCGGGTCCTGCGGGTCGAAGTAGCTGTAGACCGCCGAGACGCCGCTCGACAGCCAGTCGACCAGGCAAGCGCCGACCAGCCGGCCATCGGCCGAGTCGTCGCGGAACTCGATGATGGCGGTCTCGACCGGGCTCTCCTCGACCATGGCGCGATAGTCGTCGAAATCCATGTCGGCCATGTCGCCGTCGTGGTGGCGCGCCAGCACATAGCGTGCAAACAGCGCGTACTGCTCGCCGGTCGCCAGCGCCTGCGCCTCGCTGACGTGGATATGCTCGTTGCGGCGCAGGATGCGGCGCTGGGCCTTGCTGTGCTCGAAGTCCCGGACCCGGATGCGCACCGGCACGCAGGCCCGGCAGCCGTCGCACAAGGGCTTATAGACGAAGTGGTGCGAGCGCCTGAATCCGGCGTCGGTCAGCGTGTCATGCTGGGAGATCGCGTCGGGGCCGCTCAGCTCGGTGACGAGCTTGGTCTCCAGCCGATGCGGCAGGTACGGGCAACGCATCGCTGGCGTCGTCCGGAAAAATCGCAGGGTCTGGATGTTCTGGCGAATGAACATGGAATGGCGAGGAGTTTAACGCCCGAGTACGGCCAAAGGAAAGCACTCGCTCAGGGTTCCCGGTGCCAGCGGGCCATGCGGCGAAACGGCAGCAATGCCAGCCGCACGAGCTTGGGCAGGAGCCACAGCAAGACCACAAGGAACAGAAACAACAGGCACAAAAAAGTGATGGGATGGGCGAGCGCCAGGATCAGACCGCCGATCACGATGCCGTCCTCGGCCAGCGAGGCGGCAATGTTGCTGAACGGCTCGGGCGAGGTGTTGATCAGCGCGCGCGTGCCGGTCTTGGCGACGTGCGTGCCGGCCGCGAGGGTGCCGCCGAGCAGGGCAGCGATGGTCGCCGCCTCGGGCCCAAGGCTGTCGGCTGCGCCGAAGGCCAGCAGTGCGCCGGCCGGAATCCGCACGAAAGTATGCAGAACGTCATTGATGCTGTCGACCAGCGGAATCTTGTCGGCGAAGAAGTTGAGCACGAACAGCAGGGCCGCGGCCGCCAGCACCCAGGCCGAGCCGAGTGTCTGCAGATCGTGCGGCAGGGCGACCAGCCCGAGCCGCTGTGCTGCGCCGAGAACCAGCACGGTCGCGTAGACGTTGATTCCGCTGGCCCAGCTTGCCGCGAGTGCCACGGCGAGGACGGCGAGCGTGTCGCCGCTCATGGCCAACCGCTCATATGAGGGTCAGAGGGCGCGCCGCGCCTTGAGCGCGGTGGCGAGCGTGCCATCGTCCAGCCAGTCGAGTTCGCCGCCCACCGGCACGCCGTGGGCCAGTCGGGTGATCGGCACGCCGCTGTCGGCCAGACGCTCGGCGAGATAGTGGGCGGTGGTCTGGCCGTCAACCGTGGCGTTGGTGGCGACGATGATCTCGCGCACGCCGTTCTGCCTCACCCGACCCAGCAGGCTCGCGATGTTGAGCTCGTCCGGCCCGATGCCGTCGAGCGCCGAGAGGGTGCCGCCCAGCACGTGATAGAGGCCGCTGAAGATCCTGGCCCGCTCCATCGCCCACAGGTCGCCGACATCCTCGACGACGCAGATCAGGCCGACGTCGCGCCGCGGATCGGCGCAGATCGAGCAGGGGTCGACCGTGTCGAGGTTGCCGCAGCTCGAGCAGGCCCGGATGGCACGCGCCGCATCGGCCAGTGCCGTGCTGAGCGGCTGCATCAGCACCTCGCGCTTCTTCAGCAGATGCAGGGCGACGCGGCGGGCCGAGCGGGGGCCCAACCCGGGCAGCCGGCCCAGCAACTGGATCAGCCGCTCGATCTCGGGTCCGTTCATCGAGCTATCTGGGCGTCTAAAGCTTGAAGCCCGGCGGCAGCGGCAGGCCGCCGGTGATCGAGCGCATCTGCTCCTGCACCAGCGCCTCGACCTTTTCGCGCGCGTCGTTGGCGGCGGCGACGATCAGGTCCTCGACCACGCCCTTGTCGTCGGGCTTGAACAGCGAGGCGTCGATCTCGATCCGGCGCGTCTCGCCTTTGCCGCTGACGGTGACCTTGACCATGCCCGCGCCCGAGCTGCCGACGATCTCCTGGCGCTCGAGCTGGTCCTGCAGCTCCTTGATCTTCTGCTGCATCTGCTGGGCCTGCTGCATCAGGCCGCCGAGGTCCTTGAGCTTGTCGAACATCAATATTCGCTTTCCGGGATGTCGTCGTCGGCCGGGTATTCCTCGCCCGCCGGCGGCTCCTCCTCCGTGGTGCCATGCAGTCCAGCCAACAGCGAGGCCTGCTCGCCCTTGCGCCGCACGGCCTCCAGCTTGGCGCCGGGAAATGTCTTCAATATGGCCTGCACCAGCGGATCGGCCTCGGCCGCGGCTCGCAGGCTGTCGGCGTTGGTGGCCTTCTGCTGCGACAGGGTGGGCTTGCCTTCGGCGCTCGACACCGAGGCGATCCAGCGCCGGCCGGTCCATTTGCCCAGCAGGTCGCTCAGCCGCGACGCCAGATCGGGCGGCGCCGTCGATTCGGGCCGGAACTCGATCAGCCCGGGCTCGCAACGCACCTCATGCACGTGATGCATGAGGAAGTTGACCAGCCGCGCCTCGCGCTTGCTCTCGAACAGCGCCACGACTTCGGTGAAGTTCCGGGGATTGGGCAGTGTCGCAGCGTCAGCCGCGATCGGCTGCGGCGCGCGGGCAACCGCGGCGCCACCACCGCCGCCACCACTGCGCGCGGGCGGCGGGCTCGCGGGCGCGGATGCCGGCGCCCCGCCATTCTGCAGCGCCTTCAGCGCATCCGCGGGCGACGGCAGGTCGGCGGCATAGCATAGCCGGATCAAGGCCATCTCGGCGGCGCGGGCGGGCGAGGGCGCGCGCAACGTCTCCTCGAGGCCTTTCATCAGCAGCGCCCAGGCGCGGGTGAGCGCCGCCATCGAGAGCTTCTGCGCCATGGCGAGGCCTTGCGTGCGCTCGCTGTCGGCGGCGGCGGCGCTCGCCTCCGGCGTGACCTTGAGACGGGTCACCCAATGGGCGAGTTCCAGCAGGTCCTGCAGGATCACCACCGGATCGGCGCCGGCATCGTGCATCTCGCCAAGCAGCGCGACGACGGCCGGCGCGTCGCCGCGCATGGTCTTCTCGAACAGCTCGAGCACGCGGCTGCGATCGGCGAGACCCAGCATGTCGCGCACCTGCGCGGCATCGACCACGCCTGCGCCATGGGCGATCGCCTGGTCGAGCATCGACAGGCCGTCACGCACCGAGCCGTCGGCGGCGCGGGCGACCAGCGCCAGCGCTTCGGGCGA
>VBAF01000180.1 GCA_005884705.1 Alphaproteobacteria bacterium | reverse complement strand
GCCGAGATGAAGCTGTACTGCTCGAACAGCGGATTGTCGGGCGACAGGCCGGAGAACAGCTCGACCATCGTCTCGGCGATGCTGAGGCCCATGCGCAGCAGTTCCCGGTCGAGCCCGAGCTCGCGCAGGACCGTCTGCATGTAAGGATCGGCCGCGAGATTGTCGCCGTCGTAGTCGGTTCCGACCGGCGTGCCGAACAACAGGTTCTCGGCGACCGACAGGTTCCTGTTGTAGCGCTCGGCATTGAACGGCTCCACCAGCGCGGCATAGGCCGGGTCCTGCAGCCGGCCGTGCAGGGCATGGCGGGCCTTCAGGATTTTCTCGGCGAGATCGGGCCGTTTCTCGGCGTCGATCGCGCCGCGCAGGCCGAGCGAATAGATGTCCTCGTCGAGCTCGACCTGCTTCAGCGTGCGCACGATGCAAGGCAGCAAATCGCCCGGCCCGGTGGCACCGGCCAGCTCGTAGTCGATCCAGTCGGCGGTCGGGTCGAACGGAGGATTGCCGGCCCGCTCGGATTCCTTCCAGAACGCCTCGCGCACCGCCCGCACGGCGTCGTCGTACTTGGCCGGCGCGACCGGCCGGTGCTTCAGCCCGAACAACAGGTTGTCGCGCACCGACAGCGGGAAGAGATAGGTCTCCTGGCCGACATAGCCGGCGCGCGCGCCCATCACATATTCGGGCAGGCGGAAGAAGTCCTCGCCGTCAATCTTGATCGTGCCGTTCGACGGCAGCACCTGCCGCGCCAGCAGCTGGCCCAGCACGTCCTTGCCCGAACCGGCGCCGCCGATCACGGCGATCTTGCCGTCGGTCGGCAGCGACAGGGTGATGCTGTCGAGCTGCTTCACCCGGCCGTCCTCGGACACCGTGACGCCGCTCAGCACGATCTGGTGGCCGAGCGGCGGCGGCGGACCCTCGGGCACGGCCTGCAGCTCCGGCGGCATCATGCCCTCGGGCTGGAACTGGTCGATCACCTGCTCGTACTTGATCTGCACGTCCTGGCGCTGCTGGTCCCAGTCGATCAGCTCCTTGATCGGCGAGGGCAGGTCCTTGTAGGCGAGCAGCACGCCGACCACGGCGCCGACATCCATCTGGCCGGTGATCGCGAAGTAGCCGCCCACCAGGTAGATCGCGAACGGCGTCGCCTGCGACAGCAGGTTGTTCCAGAACTTGGCGACGAACTTCTTGTTGTAGAGGTCGAAGCGGATCTTGAAGATGTGTCCGAGCCGCTCGGAAATGTCGGCGCGCTCGAAGTTGGCCGCGCCGTGGATATGGATCTCGTTGTGGCCGTCGGCGGTCTCGGCGATGCGCCCGGCGAGCAGGCGGGCCGACAATTGCCGCTGGCGGCCGAGCACCAGCACCGGCCGGCGCAGGCGGGGGATGATCAGCATCTGCACGCCGAGCAGCACCAGCACGATGACGCTGAGCATGAAGTTCTGCATCATGATGAAGATCAGGGCGGTCAGTGCCTGGCCGCCGAGGAACATCGGCGCCACGAAGGCGTCGCCGATGAAGCCGCCGAGCGGTTCGACCTCGTCCTTGATCATGGTGGCGAGCTCGGCCTGCTTGACCTTGCGGAAGTGCGCCGGCGGGAAGCGCAGGATGCGGTCGTACAGCTCGTAGCGCAGGCGGCGCAGCATGCGCTCGCCCATGCGGCCCTTCTGGGTGTTGATGCTCTTCTTGAACTGGCCGTTCACCACCACCGCGGCCAGGAAGACGAAGCTCATGATCACCAGGTAGGTGAGCTGGTCGACCCGGAAGCCGTCGAGGATGCGGATGACCCTGCCGGGGAAGATGGCCGACAGGTCGAGCTCCCACACCAGGAACGGGATGGTGGGGTGATCCTTGAAGGCGAGGCCGGTGATGCCGTTGTTGACGATCGACTTGGGGACGCTGAGCGACAGGAAATAGAAAACCTGTGCGAACACGACCAGCATCAGGATGACGAGCTGCTCGGGTCGACTGTAGCGCCAGATGTAGGAGAAGAGATTTCTTTGCATGGAAACTTGGGGTCGGCTCCCAACCTACTTAGCTATATTCGATCAGGCCATTGATTACATTCGGTTTTTTCGGCGCCCCCGGGGGTTCGCGCCGTCTGCGGTCTATGGCATAGTCCGCGCTGCGAAGGCCGGGGCAGAGGGGCTCGACGGCCGGGGAGATACCTCGATGCCCGACAGCAGCCGGTCCAAGCGTGTGCTGCTCTACAGCCACGACTCGTTCGGTCTCGGCCATGTCAGCCGGTGCCGCACCATCGCCAATGCCATTGTCGAGGCCGACAAGTCGGTGTCGATCCTGATCATCTCGGGCTCGCCGATGATCGGCTCCTACGAATTCCGCTCCGGCATCGACTTCGTGCGTATCCCGGGCGTGGTCAAGCAGATCGACACCGGCGAGTACGACTCGGCGAACCTGCGGGTCGGGGTCGAGCATACGCTCGAGATCCGCACCCGCATCATCCGCGACACCGCCGACATCTACCGGCCCGACCTGTTCATCGTCGACAAGGAGCCGCTCGGCCTGCGCGGCGAGGTCGTGCCGACGCTCAAGATGCTGAAGGAGCGCGGCACGCCGCTGGTCATGGGCCTGCGCGACGTCATGGACGATCCCGACAAGCTCGCGGCCGAATGGGACCGCAAGAACGTCGTGCCGGCCCTGACCGACCTCTATGACGAGATCTGGGTCTACGGCCTGCCGCAGATCAACAAGCCGTTGACCGGCATCACGGTGCCGCCCTCGGTGCGCCACAAGATGGTCTATACCGGCTACCTGCATCGCGACCTGCCGCTGCACACCGACGTGCCGCACGAGGCCGAGGAGATCGGCGGGCCCTACATCCTGGTGACCCCGGGCGGCGGCGCCGACGGCGTCGACCTGGTCGACTGGGTGCTGGCGGCCTACGAGAACGACCCGCACATCCCCTATGGTGCGGTGATCGTGTTCGGCCCGTTCATGGCCGCCGCCGCGCGCGAGCATTTCAAGGAGCGCGCCGCCAAGTTCCGCAACATCCGCACGCTCACCTTCACCAACAATCTCGGCGCGCTGATGAAGGACGCCGCGGGCGTGGTGGCGATGGGCGGCTACAACACGTTCTGCGAGATCCTGAGCTTCGACAAGAAGGCGATCATCGTGCCGCGCACGCGGCCGCGCCTCGAGCAGTTCATCCGCACCCGCGCCGCCCGCAACCTCGGGCTGGTCGAGATGCTGAACGCCGAAGGCTGGCGCGATCCCTTCGTCATGGCGACGGCGCTGCGCCAGCTGCCGCAGCAGGGCGTGCCGAGCGACGTCGTCGTGCCCGGCCTGCTCGACGGTATCGGCAACGTGCTGCGCCTGGTCAGCAAGCAGCTCGCCCATCCTCATCGCGGGCCGGCGGCGCTCGATGCGGCCGAGCCCGGCGAGCCCTCGTCCGGCGATGCCGCGCCGACCCGCCTGAGGGGCTGATCGGACGAATTCATGTCAATCGTGTCGGGTCCGCGTGTCGCGGTCGTGCTCAAGGGCTGGCCGCGCCTGTCCGAGACTTTCATCGCCCAGGAGATCGCCGGGCTCGAGGCGCGCGGCACGGCGCTGGAGATCTGGTCGCTGCGCCGGCCGACCGACACGGCGCGCCATCCGGTGCACGACCGGGTGGTCGGCCGCACCGCCTATCTGCCGGAATACCTCAAGGACGATCCGCGGCGCGTGCTGCGCGGCTGGCTCGCGGCGCGCCGCCTGCCCGGCTATGCCGCCGCCCGCGCCAAGTTCCTCGCCGACCTCCGCCGCGACCGCACGCCCAACCGGCTGCGCCGCTGGGGCCAGGCGCTGGTTCTGGCCGCCGAGCTGCCGGCTTCGGTCGAGCGACTCTACGCGCACTTCCTGCATACGCCCGCCTCGGTGACGCGTTACGCCGCCACGATGCGCGGCCTGCCGTGGAGCGTGTCGGCCCACGCCAAGGATATTTGGACCAGCCAGCCGTGGGAGATCGCGGGCAAGCTCGCCGATTGCGCCTGGCTGGTGACCTGTACGGCGCAGGGCCTGCAGCGCCTGCGCGCGCTGGCGCCGCGGCCGGATGGCAATCCAGAGGGCGGCAAGCTGCAGCTCGTCTATCACGGCCTCGACTTCGCCCATCTGCCGGCGCCGCCGGCCGGCCGGCCGTCGCGCGACGGCAGCGATCCCGCCGATCCGGTGATCATCCTGTCGGTCGGCCGCAAGGTCGAGAAGAAGGGCTACGACGAT
>VBAF01000179.1 GCA_005884705.1 Alphaproteobacteria bacterium | reverse complement strand
GCCATCCGCCGACATATCCGCCCAATGCGCCGACACCGACCACCGCGATTCGCTTGCCCATCTGTTCCTCCTACCGTTTATCCCGCTTTCGGTGTCATCCCGAGCGAAGCGAGGGATCTATGGGGACCAGCATAGATCCCTCGCTTCGCTCGGGATGACACGGTTTTACTGCGCCGGCAATTTTGCCAAGAACGCCTCGACCGCCTGATTGAACCGCGCGGGCTGGTGCAGGTTGGCTGCATGGCCCGCGTCGGGGATCACCACCTTGGTCGATCCCTTGATCTTGGCCGTCATGTAGTCGGTGGCGGCGAGAAAATTGGTGTCGTTGGCGCCGACCAGCACCAGGGTCGGCACCGCGATCTTGTCGAGCGACTGGATCACCCGGTCGCCGTCCTGGGCCAGCATGCCGCGCGCCGAGCCGGCGAGCCCTGACGCATCGCGATGGCGGGTCAGCCTGACCTCGTCGCTGGAATTGAGCGCCGCGAGGCCGCGCGCGTCGAGGTCGGCGGCGCGCTTGTGCGCCGTCGCGTTCCACTTGGCGCGCGCCTCGTCGTTCTTGAAGCCCGGCCCAGTGTCGAACAGCATCAGCGCCCGCACCCGGTCGGGATGGCTGGCGTGGAAGGCGAGCGACATGTAGCCGCCGAGCGACAGGCCGGCGACGATTGCCCTCTTCGCGCCCACCAGGTCGAGCAGCGCCAGCATGTCGCTGACCGTCAGTTCCGCGGAATACTGCGCCGCGTCCTTCGGATAGTCGCTCTCGCCGTGGCCGCGGAAGTCCCACACGATCACCTGGTAGCGGTCCTTGAGCGCCGCGATCTGGCCGTCCCACATGCGCGCAGTCGAGCTGTAGCCGTGGCTCAGCAGGATCGTCGGTCCGCTGCCGTGGACCTCGTAATGGATGGCAACGCCGTTGCGGTCGAGCTTGGCCATCAGGGGCTCACGCGCGGTTCGGCGCGTGCCTTCTCGAGAAATTTGTCGGCATCCTCCTGCAGCAGCAGGCGGTCGTTCTGGAGCGCGTCGACCGCCGCCTGCACCTTGGCGACGTAGTCGGCGCAGTTCTTGTAGCGCTGCGCGACCTTGGCCGGCGGGAAGGCGAAATAGCTGCCGTCGCGGTCGGCGATCTCGCCCGTCGGATACGGCGGCTTGTATTCGTTCCA
Organism: Alphaproteobacteria bacterium; assembly: GCA_005884705.1. Lineage (GTDB taxonomy): Bacteria > Pseudomonadota > Alphaproteobacteria > Reyranellales > Reyranellaceae > Reyranella. Next base: position 2,760 of record VBAF01000179.1, on the reverse strand, counting down.
GCCGGTGTAGGTTGCCAGCGGCACGGCGATGTCGGGCAGGCGGATGCCGGCCACTTCGTTGCCGTCGGGATCGACGCGGCAGACCAGCGTGCGATAGACGCGCTCCGTCGGCTGCGGCTTCACCCAGTCGCCCGGCGGCGCCACCTGGTTGGCGCGACGCACGATGGCGGCGCCCGGCATGTCCGGGAAGCCGGTCTTGTCCGGCTCGACCAGGGTGCCGTCGGTGAGCGCCGGCACGCGGCTGGGCGGCGGCGCCTTGCCGGAGACGACCCAATCCTCGAGCGCGACCAGCAGCGCGCGCACCGCCGGCATCGGATTGTGCGGGTTGCGCGGATTGACGTTGGGGCCGGCATCGGTGGTCGCGCCGGCGCGGCCGCCATGCTGGGTGCCGGCGATCATGTAGGCGCGGCTGTTCGGCGGCAGGGCCACGTCCTTCATGCCGAGCGGATCGGTGGTCAGCAACGAGGCACCCTTCTGCCAGTATTCCGTCGAGGTGTTGGTCTCGATCAGCTTGGGGTCGCAGCCGTCGCCGCGCAACAGCGCGCCCTTCTGCCGGGTCAGCGGATCCTCGAGCGTCGCGGTCGAGAAGGGGAACCAGGCCTCGGGGAAGGTGCTGTCCTCGTGCTGGGTATTGGTGCGCGCGGGCTGGCTGAACGGCGTGTCGAAGAACAGCCGTCCGACGCCCGCGATGTGGCTGTGGATGCCGTCGAACACCATGCGGCCCTGCTCGTCGCGATTGAAGCCGGCACTGACATGATGGCGCAGATAGCGGCCGGCTTGGCTGAAACCGATGGCGAGCGCGTGGCTGATCGGCCGGCCGGTCACCTCGGCCGCGGCCGGGTCGTGCTTCAGCCAGCTCACGAAGTCGCGGGTCGCGGCGAAGCCCAGGCCCTGCACCTTGGGATTCCGGGCCTCGTAGGTGAATTCGTAGAGGAAGCCGGGCTTGGCCTTGTCCGCGAGCTTGATCGCGCGGCCGTCGACGAACGACCACTGGTCAGCGGGCACCGGCTGCGGCTTGTCGGCCGCCCGCGCGCGCACCGTCAGCAGCGCGCGGCTCTGCTCGGTCGAGGTCGCTTCGTAGGACAGCTTGAAGGCCTCCAGCGCGCCGCCGCGCGTGCCCGACACCCATTCCTCGCGCACCGTCTTGACGATCGGTGGGCCGCCGACCTTGCCGTCTTCGGTCGCGACCGGCGCGGTCAAGCCAAGTCCCTTGTTGGCGCGCGGCGCATCAGGATCCCAGCCCGACCAGACGATCGTCCAGCCGCGCCGCATCGGGAAGCCGTTGCCGAGGTCGGCCATCTTCTGCGGATCGTTGATGCCTTGCGGGCCGTCGGCGATGTTGCCGAACAGCATCTTGCGGCCGCGATTGTTGACCTCGTAGAGGATGCGGCCGCTGCCCTTGGCCGGGTCCTTGGGCCGCAGCACGTAGAAGTCGGTCAGGTACTCGACCCGCCCGCGCGCATTGCGCGGCGCCTGGGCGATCAGCGCGATGCCCTTGTTGCCGGGCGCCGCCGGATCGACCTCGCCTCGCGCGATGCCGATCACCTTCTCATAGGCGCCGACCGAGCCGAACGGCGCGCCGTCGGCCAGCGGCTCGATGGCCTGGACCTCGACCGAGACGATCATGGCGTTTACGCCGGCGGCGGGAAGTTGAGCTCCACCCCGACGCCGTCGGGGTCGTAGAGGAAGATCTGCTGGCCGCCGGTGCGCGGGATCACCTGCTCGCGGAACTTCACCTTCTTGGCCTTGAGCTTGCGGCGAACGCCGGCGATGTTGGACGCGGCAAAGGCGATGTGGTCGAAGCGACCGGTGTCCTCGAACTTCTTCTTGGTGCCGCGCACGACGATGCCCTCGCGCGGCTTGCGCGGCCCCAGCAGGTGCACGGTCGGCACGCCGCCGGAATAGAGCCAGTAGCCCGGGAAGCCGAGCGGCGGCCGTTCGCCGTTCTTGAGTCCCAGCACCTCGCAGTAGAATTTTTTCGTCTTCTCGAGGTTCGACGGTTCGATGGTGTAGTGCTGTAAAACGCCAAGCGGCATGGGTTGCTCCCTTAGACCCAGGTGAGATCGGTTTCGGCGCCCATCATCCAGGCGCCGACGGTTTCGAAATGGCTGAGCCGGCCCTGCAGTTGCTGGGTCACGGTGTGGATGTCGCGAAAACGGCGCTCCAGCGGATGACTGTGGAAGATCGCTGTCGCGCCGGCCGCATTGTAGGCGAAGTCGACAGCCTCGCGCGCCTTGTGGATGGCGTTGGTCGAGGCGCCACGGATGGCGATGCGGTCCTCGATCGACAGGTCGGAGCCGTCGGAAACGCGCTTCCAGATCCCGGCCAGCGACTGCAGCAGCCAGGCGCGTGCCGAGCGCACGTCGATCTCGGCCTGGGCGAGCCCGGTCTGGACGACGGCGCTGTCGCGGATCGGGCTCTTGGCGCCGCGCGGGATCTTGGTCCGGGCAGTATCGACGAAGTCGTCGAGCGCGCCGCGCGCGATGCCCAGCGCCACGCCGGCGAAGCCGGTCTCGTAGCAGGTCATCGCCGACATGCGGTACAGCGGCCCGGGCTCGCGGCGCTCCCGCGCCGGATAGGCGAAGTCACGCGAGAAGCCATGGTCGTGCCGCACGAAATGGTCGGTGAGGGCAAACTGGTCCGATGCCGTGCCGCGCAGGCCGACCACGTCCCAGATGTCGGTCCACGCCACCTCCTCGGCGCGCACCAGCAGGGTGCGCTCGACCGGCCGGCCGTCGGCGGCGATCTTGCGCGTGCCGT
>VBAF01000178.1 GCA_005884705.1 Alphaproteobacteria bacterium | reverse complement strand
CGGCCTGAGCGTTTGTGCCACATGCACCATGGCGGCGGTGCCGAGCACCGGCACGATCAGGTTGAGGACCGGGATGGTGCCCAGGAAGACGGTGACGATTCCGGTGAGCCACAGCGGCCAGACATTGCCTTTGCGCCACGCCTTGACCTCGGCCGGGCTCATGCGGCGCAGCGCCACCTGCTCGTAGTACATGCGGGCCGTCAGCCAGCCGTTGATGGCGTAGAACAGCGCCGCGCCCAGCCCGGCCACGAAGAGGGCGACGAGGTAGAACGGCAGCATCACCAGGTTCAGCACGATCACGGCGACCAGGAACACCAGGCCGGTCCAGATGCCGGTCCAGGTCGGGATGCCGCGCACCGGCCCGAGCTCGGGATAGTGCGCCTGTTCGACGATATCGGCGATGCGCTCCATGAAGATCGAGACGACGATGCCGAAGCTCGCCGGGAACAGCATCAGCGCCAGCACCACCACGGCCGCGCCGCCCAGCCAGTGGATCAGGGTGTTCAGCCAGCCGATGTCGACATGGGCATAGCGTTGCAGCGCCCACCAGGCGAGCGCGCCGATCGCGACCTGCAGCACCAGCGACAGCGCGAGCGACTGCCAGATGACGGCGCGCAGCCTGGGATCGCCGAGCTGGCCGACCGCGAGCTCGAAGGCGCGGAGCACGGGCTACTGCGCGCCGATCACGCCGGCCGCGCGCAGCTCACCCACTTCCTTGGACGAGAAGCCGCTTTCGATCAGCACCTCGTCGGTATGCTGGCCGCGCTTGGCGGCGGCGCCCTTGATGCTCTCCTTGGTGCGCGAGAAGCGCGGCGCAGGTGCCGGCTGCGGGAAGCCCTGGACGTCGACATAGGCGCCACGCGCCTTGGCATGCGGATGCTGCGAGGCTTCCTTCATGGTGAGGACCGGCGCGAAGCAGATGTCGCTGCCCTCCATGATCGCGCACCATTCGTCGCGCGTCTTGCCGCGGAAGATCTGCGCCAGCCGGCTCTTGAACTGGGCCCACGCCTTGCGGTCCATCTGCCCGGGCAGTGCCTCGCCCTTCAGGCCGGTCTTCTCGAGCAGCAGGTCGTAGAACTGCGGCTCGATCGAGCCGACCGAGACGAACTTGCCGTCCTTGGTCTCGTAGGTGCCGTAGAACGGCGCGCCGCCGTCGAGCATGTTCACTTCGCGGTCGTTGTCGTTCCAGATGCCGGCGCCCGCCATGCCGTAGATGCCGCCGAGCAGCAGGGCCGCGCCATCGACCATCGCCGCGTCGATCACCTGGCCTTTGCCCGAGCGCTGCGATTCCAGGAGGCCGCACACCATGCCGAAGGCGAGCAGCATGCCGCCGCCGCCGAAATCGCCGACCAGGTTGAGCGGCGGCATCGGCTTGTCCTTCGGCCCGATCGCATGCAGCGCGCCGGTCAGGGCGATGTAGTTGATATCGTGGCCGGCCGCTTTGGCGAGCGGGCCTTCCTGGCCCCAGCCGGTCATGCGGCCGTAGACCAGCTTCGAATTGCGTTTCAGGCAGACGTCGGGTCCCAGCCCCAGCCGCTCGGCGACGCCAGGGCGGAACGGCTCGGTCATGCCGTCGGCCTTGTCGATCAGACGCAGCACGACCTCGACGCCCTCCTTCTTCTGCAGGTCGACCGACACCGAGCGGCGGCTGCGGTTGTGCACGGCGAACTTCGGATCGGCCAGGCGATCCATGACATGCGTCTTGGTGCGGTCGATGCGGATCACGTCGGCGCCCATGTCGCCCAGCATCATGGAGCACATCGGCCCCGGCCCGATGCCCGCCAGCTCGACGATCGTCAGACCCGAAAGCGGACCGCCCATGACTTTCCTCCTGCGAAATGCATCAGTCTCGCTTCAGTCTACCCCAATGTGCCCGGCCCCAAAGCCCTGCACGTACGACACGGCGCGAAGCAAGCGCGCGCGCCGCGGAATGGTAGCCGATTGTCAGGAGGCGGTCTAAAGTCCGCGCGCGGCCAGGGGTGGGCGCGGAGGAAGCGGATGCGATTGGCTCTCTTGACGGCGGCGCTGGCGGTTGCGCTCGCGGGCAGCGCGCTGGCGCAGCAGGCCGCGCCGGCCGCGGACGCCCCGCCTCCGCCCAAGGAGTACGACCAGCGCATCCTGGTGCCGGGCTCGTGGTTCCACGGCGTGCACGGCCTCGCCTTCAACAAGGACGACCAGCTGTTCGCGGGCTCGGTGCTCGGCCAGGCGATCTACAAGGTGCAGGTCGATTCCGGCGAGGTCGACCGCTTCGTCGAGCCGCCGGCGGGCATGGCCGACGATATCGCCTTCGCCGAGGACGGCACCATGGCCTGGACCGCCTTTCTGATGGGCAAGGTCTATATCCGGCGCGGCAACAAGACGATCGAGGTCAGCGGCCTGTCGGGCCCCAATTCGCTCGCCTTCGCCAAGGACGGGCGGCTGTTCGTGTCGGAAGTCTTCCTCGGTGACGCACTCTACGAGGTCGACCTCAAAAACTTCGACAAGCAGGAATTCAAGGGCCTGCAGAAGAGCGACCTGCGCAAGGTGGCCGAGAAGCTGGGCGGCCTCAACGGCTTCGAGATCAGCCGCGCCGACGGCTTCCTCTACGGGCCGCTGTGGTTCAAGGGCCAAGCGGTCAAGATCAACCTCGAGAACGGCGCGATCGAGGTGATCGCCGACGGTCCCGCGGCGGTCAACATCGATCCGCAGAGCCGCGACGATCTCTTCGTCATCGACACCGCCAACGGCTCGGTCTGGAAGGTGAGCCTCAGCAGCAAGGCCAAGCGCCTGGTCGCCAGCCTCAAGCCCGGCCTCGACAACCTCGCCTTCGATTCGCGCGGCCGGCTGTTCGTGAGCTCGATGACCGACAATGGCATCTACCTCGTCGACACGGTGACCGGCGCCGCCAAGACCATCGTCGAGGGCAAGCTCGCGATCCCCGCCGACATCGCCGTCGTCTCCGAGGGCGGCAAGGACACGCTGCACGTGGCCGACGTCTTCAGCTACCGCACGGTCGACGGCGGCAACGGCGCAGTCGCCGACGTGCTGCGCGTGCACGGCGATATGCATGCCTATCCATTCGGCATCTCGGTCGGCCCCCGGCACGTGCTGCTGTCGAGCTGGTTCTCGATGACAGTCGAGAAGGTCGATCGCAAGACCGGCAAGCTGGTTGCTACGCTCGGTGATTTTGCAGCACCCGTCGACGCGGTCGAGATGGCTGACGGCACGCTCTATGTCGCCGAGCTGGCGAGCGGCAACTTGGTCAAAGTGAGCNNCGGCGCTGGCGAAGGGCAGGGACAACATCCTCTACATCACCGAGAACGCCGCGGGCGCGGTCAGCCAGATCGACGTCGCTTCGGGCGCGCGCAAGGTCGTGGCCGATGGCTTGGCCGGCCCCGAGGGCATCGATGTCGGGCCCGACGGCCGGCTCTATGTCGCCGAGGTCGGGCAGAAGCGGGTGGTGGCGATCGATCCGGTGTCGGGCGCCAAGACGGTGATCGCCTCGAACCTCGACATCGGCCTCGAGCCCTATCCGGGCGGGCCGCCGGCGCTGGTGCCGACCGGCGTTGCCGTCGGGTCGGGCGGGGCGGTCTATGTCAGTTCCGACCGGCGCAACGCGCTCTACAAGCTCACGCCGCCTGCCCCCTAAGAGGATTCGCGTTCATGCCCGGCATTCCGTTCATCAAGGAGTTCAAGTTCGACTACGGCACGGCGATGGAGGTGACTCCCCTGATCCGCCGCGTCGTGGCGAAGAATCCCAGCCCGTTCACCTTCAAGGGCACCGGCACCTACATCATCGGCCACGGCAAGGTGGCGATCGTCGATCCCGGCCCCGACCAGCAGGAGCATATCGACGCCGTGCTGAACGCGGTGCGCGGCGAGACCGTGACGCACATCTTCGTCACGCATACCCATGTCGACCACGTGCCGGCGACGCCGGCGACGGCCCGGGCGACCGGCGCCAAGGTCTACAGCTACGGCCCCCATCCGCGGCCGCCGGCCGGCGTGACGACCGAGCAGGAAGGCGACTTCTCCTTCGCGCCCGACATCAAGCTCAACGACGGCGACGTGGTGCAGGGCGACGGCTGGACGGTCGAGGCGGTCTACACGCCGGGCCATATCTCCAATCATCTCTGCTTTGCGGTGAAGGAAGACAAGGCGCTGTTGTCGGGAGACCACGTCATGGGCTGGTCGACCGCGGTGATCTCGCCGCCCGACGGCAACATGGCCGACTACTTCGCGAGCCTGCGCAAGCTGCTGCCGCGCTCCGACGCGCTCTACATCCCGACGCATGGCGCGGAGATCCGCAATCCGCAGCCTTTCGTCGAGTCCTATATCGAGCATCGCCTGGGCCGCGAGGCGCAGATCATGGCGCGGCTCAAGGAAGGGCCCCAGACCATCCCGCAGATGGTCGCCAGGAACTACGCCGACACGCCGATCCATCTGCACGCCGCCGCCGGCCGCTCGATGCTGGCGCATCTCATCCAGATGGTGAAGGACGGCCGGGTCAAGACCGAGGACGGACAGGCGAGGATCGACTCGACCTACAGGCTCTAGGAGAGAACGCGATGGACCTCAAACTCAACGGCAAGACCGTGCTGATCACCGGCGGCAGCCGCGGCATCGGCTATGCCTGCGCCATGGCCTTCGCCGCCGAAGGCTGCGCGGTGCACATCGCCTCGCGCTCCAAGGAGTCGTTGGAAGGCGCGCGCGACAAGATCCGGTCGCGTCACAACGTGCCGGTCGAGATCCATGTCGCCGACTTCTCCAAGGGCGACACGGTGCGCAGCGTCGTCGCGGCGGTCGGCCATGCCGATGTCCTGGTCAACAATGCCGGCGCCATCCCGCGCGGCGACATCTTCGCCATGACCGAGGCCAAGTGGCGCGAGGCGTGGGAGCTCAAGCAACGCCACGCGCGCCATGCTGGAGAAGATGTACGCGCGCAAGAAGGGCGTGGTGGTCAACATCATCGGGCTCGCGGGGGAGAGCTACAACTACGACTATGTCGCCGGCACCACCGCCAACGCCGGCCTGATGGCCTTCACCCGCGCGGTCGGCTCCAAGAGCGTCGATCAGGGCGTGCGCGTGGTCGCCATCAACCCGCCCGGCACCCGGACCGACCGCATGACCACCCTGCTGCGCAGCCAGGCGGAGCAGAAATGGGGCGATCCCGAGCGCTGGCCCGAGCCCACCACCCACATGCCGTTCGGCCGCCCGGCCGAGCCCGACGAGGTGGCCGACCTCGCGGTGTTCCTCGCGTCGGAGCGCGCGAGCTACATCAGCGGCGTGGTGATGACGTTGGACGCGGGGCAGGCCGCGCGGCACTAGGCCGGCGGGCTGTTCTAGCGGCGCTTGCCGGCGGCGACGGCCTTGGCCGGGTTGCTGTGCGCGGCGGCGAAGGGAGAGGACGAGACCACGACCTTGGTCTTGTTCTGCTTCGGCTTCTTCGCTTCCTTGTTGCTGCGGCGATTCTTCTGGGACATGCGGATTCCTTCCGGCGGTCGTGCTGAGGCGCGGGACATCCGCGGATTCCGGCACCCTAGGCGCTTTCCAACAGCCTGTCCGATTTGTCATCGCGTGCTCCTGACTTTTGCCGGGGTTGGCATTAGGTTCGCCGCGACGATGTCGGCATCCCTCTCGACTGCGCACGCCTTGCTGCACTCGGTCTTCGGCTTCAGTGGATTTCGCCCGGGGCAGGAAGAAATCGTGCAGGCCGTGCTCGACGGCGAGAACGTGCTGGCGGTCATGCCGACCGGCTCGGGCAAGTCGCTGTGCTATCAGCTGCCCGCCCTGGTGCGGCCCGGCCTCACTCTCGTGGTCTCGCCGCTGATCGCGCTGATGCGCGACCAGGTCCGCGCGCTCACCGCGGCGGGCGTTGCCGCCGTCAGCCTCAATTCGAGCAACGACCCCGCCGAAAACGCGCGCGTGCTGCAGCTGCTGCGCCGCCGCGAGCTGCGCCTGCTCTATGTCGCGCCGGAGCGGTTGGCGCGGCCGGATACCGTCGAGATGCTGGGCGAGAGCGACGTGCGCATGATGGCGATCGATGAGGCGCATTGCGTGTCGCAATGGGGCCACGACTTCCGGCCCGAGTACCTGGCGCTGGGCAGCCTCGCGCGCCAGATCGGCGGGCGGCTGCAGACCATGGCGCTGACCGCCACCGCCGATGCACCGACCCGCGGCGACATCGTCGACAAGCTGTTCGCCGGCCCGCCGCGCACCTTCGTGCGCAGCTTCGACCGGCCCAATCTCAGGCTCTGCTTCAAGCCCAAGGAACGGTCGTCCCGCCAGGTCGTCGGCTTCGTGCGCGACCGTGTCGGCGACAGCGGCATCGTCTACTGCGCCTCGCGCCGCAAGGTCGAGGAGCTGGCCGAGACCTTGCGCAAGGAGGGCGTCAACGCACTGCCCTACCATGCCGGCCTCGACAAGGCGGTGCGCGACGCCAACCAGGACGCCTTCCAGCAGCAGGACGGCGTGGTGATGACCGCGACCGTCGCCTTCGGCATGGGCATCGACAAGCCGGACGTGCGCTTCGTCTGCCACGCCGACCTGCCGGCCAATGTCGAGGCCTACTATCAGGAGATCGGCCGCGCCGGGCGCGACGGGCTGCCGGCCGACACCCTCACGCTTTACGGCCTGGGCGACATGCAGCTGCGCCGCCTGCAGATCGAGCAGAGCGAGACGCCCGACGAACGCAAGCGGGTCGATCGCCAGCGGCTCAATGCGCTGTTGGCGCTGGCCGAGGCGCCGCGCTGCCGCCGCCAGACCCTGCTCGCCTATTTCGGCGAGAGCTCCGAGGAGTGCGGCAATTGCGATCTCTGCCAGGAGGGCGTCGAGCGCTTCGACGCCACCGTCGAGGCGCAGAAGGCGATGTCGGCCATCGTGCGCACCGGCGAACGCTTCGGCATGGAGCATCTGGTCGCGATCCTGGTCGGCGAGCGCACCGAGAACGTGCTGAAGTACAACCACGACCGGCTGCCGACCTTCGCGGTCGGCAAGGACCGCCGGCCACCCGAATGGCGCTCGATCTTCCGCCAGCTCTCGGCCAGCGGCCTCATCCAGCAGGACTTCCTGGAGCATGGCCGCTGGACGGTGACCGAGGCGGGCTGGCAGGTGTTGAAAGGCAGCCAGAGGATCGAGCTGCGCAAGGAGACGGCGGCGCCCAAGTCGACACGCCGCGAGAAGCGCGCCGCCGTGACGAGCGACGCCGATGCCACCCTGCTCGCGGCGCTGAAGGGCTTGCGCGCCAAGCTGGCGCAGGCGCAACGGGTGCCGGCCTATGTGGTTTTCTCCGACCGCACCCTGATCGAGCTTGCGACCCACCGGCCCGACACCCTGCGCGTGATGCGGGAAATCCATGGCGTCGGCGATGCCAAGCTCGAGCGCTACGGCTCGGCTTTCCTGGAGGTCATCCAGGGCGCCGCGCGCTGATCGACTTCAGCAGACGGAAGCGGCCGTCGCGCAGCTCGGCGCCGACCACGACGCCCGTCACGGCGCTGCCGCCGTCGAGGCAGAGCCGGTCGTGCACGAATTGATGGGTATCCTGCAGGCCGCTGAATAGCCGGTGCTTGGCGGGCGGCGTGTGGCCGTGCACCACCAGCGTGCCGCCGAAGCCACCCTGCCAGTCGAGGAAGCCGCGCGTGATCCAGGCCCAGCGCGCATTGACCCCGGCGGTCCACGGCCGCGCCAGGAAGGCGCGGGCGTCGCCCTGGCCGCCGAGCCCGCCATGGACGAACAGCGTGTTGCCGAGCTGCAGCCACGAACGCTGGGCGAGCAGGAGGTCGACGACATCGCGCCCGAGCGCCGCGCTCGCCAGCGCGTGGCTGACCGGCGCGGCCGGATCGCGCACCGCGGCGCGCATCTCGGACAGCACCGCGGCGCCACCCATGCGCGGGCTGAGCCACATGGCGGCGGCCTTCGAGGCCAGCGCCTCGCCGCGCATCGCCAGCAGCATCAGGATCTCGTGATTGCCGATCAGGCGGTCGATCCGGTCGACGCCGCGGACTTCGGCGCTCTCCGCCCAGCGGCGCAGCACGCCGATATTGTCCGGTCCGCGGTCGATCAGGTCGCCGAGATAGACGAGGCGGCGCGGCGCTGCGGCGTCGTGTGCCAGGTCGCGGATCGCATCGAGCAGGTGGTCGAGCTCCTCGGCGCAGCCATGGACGTCGCCGACCGCGAACACGGTTTCGCCGCCGAGCGCAAAGGGCGCGGATTGCCAGGGGGAGATCTCGACTGAGGTGGCCATCGCCGCAGCAGGTTAGCGCTAGTCCGCGGCGCGCGCCTCCTCGTGCTTCGGCGCGCGGCGCTGGAATTCGTCCTTCACCGCGCGATTGAGATCGAAGTGGACCTGGGGCGCTTCGGGTCGCGGCACCCAGACGCGGGCGACCAGCACGTAGTTGTTCTCGTTCACCGCATCGACGCCGATCTGCGCCACCCGCTTGATGCGGCGGTCCTTCTTCACTAGCTCCTGCACCCGCGCGATCGCGATCTCGAGATCGTCGCTGAGTGGGCGAGTGAACTTCAGCTCGACCCGTTCGGTGTCGTTGCGCGACGGCACCTTGACGATCTCGCCCCACAGCTTGCCGTTGGGGAAGATCACCCGCACGTTGTCGTCGGTGTCGAGCTCGCTGTAGAACAGGTTGACCTCGCGCACCGTGCCGATGACGCCGCCGGCCTCGACGCGGTCGCCGATATGGAACGGCCGGAACAGCACCAACATGATGCCGGCGGCGAGATTGCTGAGGGTGCCCTGCAGGGCAAGGCCGATGGCGATGCCGAGCGCGCCGATGACGGCGACGAAGCTGGTCGTGGCGACGCCGAAGGTCGACAGCACCGCGCTGAAGGTGAAGACCAGGGCGAAATAGCGGACGCCGTTGGCGAGGAAGAGGGTGATGGTGCGGTCGATGCGCGCCGACCGCGCGCACAGCCGCCGCACCGCGTTGTAGAGCAGCCGCGACGCCATCCAGCCGAGGGCCAGGATGACGGTCGCGCCGACGACGCGCAGGCCATAGGTCGTGACCAACGCCACCAACGTGTTGGCGGCGTTGGCCCATTGCTGTTCAAAGCCCATGACTCATGCCTTGGAGAAACACCACTCCAGGCTTAACGCGCGCGGCTCAGTTCCAGTGGCCTTCGACGTAGACCCAGCCGCGCGGGCGCTGCTCCCAGCGGCCCGGGATCCATTCGGCGCGCGGCTGCGGGCGGGCGACATAGCGGCCCTCGACCCAGGCATGCTCGTGGCCGTTCCAGCGCCAGTAGCCGGGCTGCCAGCGCTCGACTTCGACGCGCTCGGGCGGCAGGACGGGCACCACCTCGACGCGCGGCGGCGGCGGAGCGGCCGGTATATAAATCTCGGCCTGGAGCTGGGCGAGGGCTGGCGCCGACATGGCAGCGATACCGGTCAGGACAGTAAGCCCGCCAAGCAAACGGCGACGCGTGGAATGGGTCATCTGATCCTCCGTGCTGGACCCCGGTGTAACGGGGACCCCGCGCGGCGGTAGCCCGCTTCGGCGCGTCAGCGCGCCTCGTTGGCGCGGATGAAGTCGCGCACGCGGGGCAGGATCTGCTCGCGCCATTTGCGGCCGTTGAAGATGCCGTAATGGCCGACCCGCGGCTGTTCCCAATGCACATGACGTGCACCCGGGATGTTGGGCGTGAGCGCATGCGCGGCCCGCGTCTGGCCAAGGCCGGAGATGTCGTCGAGCTCGCCCTCGACCGTCATCAGCGCCGTCTCGATCGCCGCCGGCTCGATCGGCCGGCCGCGGCTCACCCACACGCCGCGCGGCAGCTGGTGCTCCTTGAAGACGACCTGGATGGTCTGCAGGTAGAACTCGGCGGTGAGGTCCATCACCGCGAGATACTCGTCATAGAACTTGCGATGCCCGTCAGCGCCGTCGTCGTCGCCTCGGATCAGGTGCTCGAACTGCCGCATGTGGGCGTTGAGGTGCCGCTCGAAGTTCATGCTGATGAAGCTTGAGAGCTGCACGAAGCCCGGATAGACCCGACGCATCGCGCCGGGATAGCCGAGCGGCACCGTCGAGATCACGTTCTGGCGGAACCACATCATCGAGTTGCGCATCGCCAGGTCGTTGGGGACGGTCGGGCTGAGGCGGGTGTCGATCGGGCCGCCCATCAGGGTGAGCGAGCGCGGCTGGCGCGGATCCTTGGCCTGCGCCATCAGCGAGGCCGCCGCCAGGGTCGGCACGGACGGCTGGCACACCGCGATCACATGGACGTCGGGGCCGAGATAGCGGCAAAAGTCGACGATGTAGTCGATGTAGTCGTCGAGATCGAAGTTGCCCTGGGCGAGCGGCACTTCGCGCGCATCGGTCCAGTCGGTGATGTAGACATCGTGCTCGGGCAACAGCGCCTCGACGGTGCCGCGCAGCAGCGTCGCGAAATGGCCGCTCATCGGCGCGACCAGCAGCACCTTGGGATCGGTTCGCGCGGTGTCGCGATGGAAGTGCAGGAGCTGACAGAACGGCTTGCGCAGCAGGATCTCTTCGTTCACCGCGACGATACTGCCGTCGACCTGGGTGAACCCCAGACCGAAGACCGGCTTGCCATAGTCCTGGGTCAGACGGGCCACGATCTCGGCGCCCGCGGCCATCGACTTGCCGAGCCAAGTGTCGGTCAGCGGATTAAACGGACTTGAGTAGGCGCGCTCCACGGCGTCGGCCCAGAGCCGTACAGGAAGCGCCCACTGACGCTGGAACTCGTACGCGTGGTACAACATGTTGGGTACAATCATCAGAACCAAGCCCTAACATGGGTACCATTCAACGACCGACAAGCGACATCGCTGCGTCGCCACAAGGATAACGCAGCGCAGCAACGCGACCGCCCCGGAGCGGCGGCCGTGTGCACGATCACCCTCGTGCCAGGTCGGCGTCGAACTAAGTGAAAGATCGCAACTCCCCGCCAGCGCCTGCCTTGGACGGCTTGTTCGCTGGTGCAGCAAGAGTCGGATGCCGGGTTCCGGAAGTCAAGCTGCAGTATTCCCGGGCTTGCCCTCGTCAGAGGAGGCGCTGGACGGCGGCGGCGATGGTTTCGGCCTTCGCCTCATGCGTGAAATGGGTGACGAAGCGCCCGTTCCGGTCGAGCAGATAGACGATCGAGGAATGGTCCATCAGGTAAGGCCCGCCATCCTTGCCGGGGACCTTCTGGTAGTAGACCCGATAGGCGCGGGCGACCTGCGCAATCTGCTCCGCCGTGCCGGTCAGGCCGACGAAGGTCGAGCCGAAGTTGCCGACGTAGCCCTTCATCAGCTCGGGGGTGTCGCGCTCGGGATCGACGGTGATGAACACCAGGTTGACCTTCTTGGGCGTATCAGCCCCCAGCTTCTCGACGGCGGTTTCCATCAGCAGCAGCGAGGTCGGGCAGACGTCGGGACAGAAGGCGTAGCCGAAGTAGATCAGGGTCGGCTTGCCCTTGAGGCTGTCGCTCGTGACGGTCTTGCCGTTCTGGTCGGTCAGGGCGAACGGCCCGCCGATGCTCGGCTGCTTGCCCTGCCAGGCGTCCCAGCCGATCCAGCCGGCGGCGCCGACCAGCACGGCGATCCAGACAGCGA
>VBAF01000177.1:4604-6643 GCA_005884705.1 Alphaproteobacteria bacterium | reverse complement strand
CTACCAGGACACGTTCTGCGGCGGCGGCAAGAAGCTCGACACGGTGTTCGCGCTGTGCGGCGCGCGCCGGCTCGGCGAGCGACTCGAAGTCGACGCCTCTTCCCAACCGCTGCCCGACGACGAGGCGCTCGGCTGGATCGAGGATTGGAAGGCGCTGGTCTGACGCCGACCGTTTATCGCCGTTTTCGCCGTTTTTGCCGGGCCGACCGATTACGGCGGCAAGCAAGGACAAGCGAAGCGACGCGATCCAGCGCGCAAGGCGTTCAAGGAGAATCATGGCCGGCTCGAAGCATGGGCCGACACATAACCATGGTCTCCGCCTGAAACCTATTATGGGCATTGGCTCGCCGAAAAACGCCCGGAAATCAGGGCAAAAAATGCCGGCCATTGCCCGTAATGACCGTTGCGAAACGACGATATCCACAGGCAAGACCTCGACCGGCTCAGGCACGCCGCGCAAGCCATGCTTGCCGAGCGACTTCAGCGCAACGCCGCAGGCTGCGTTGAACTCGGCCGAGGCGAGCACCGGCACGCCGAGCTGCTTGGTCAGGCCCTCGAGCCGCGCGGCGCGGTTGACCGCCGGGCCGATCACGGTGAAGTCGAGCCGGTCCTCGGTGCCGATATTGCCGAAGGTCACCGGCCCGACATGCAGGCCGATGCCGAAGCGCACCGGATCGAGGCCGCCCGTGGCGCGCGCCTCGTTGGCCGCCTCGATGTCGTCGATCAGCTGGCGGGCCGCAGCGATGGCGCTGCTGGTCACCATCGGCAGGAAGAGCGCGTCCTCGGCCGGGAAATAGGCCATCACGCCGTCGCCGATGAACTTCAGGATCTCGCCGCCGTTGGCCTTCAGCGCATCGCCGACGAGCTGCAGGTAGTTGTTGAGCAGCTCCAGCAGGTCGCCCGCCGCCATGCGCTCGTTCAAGCCGGTGAAGTCGCGCAGGTCGGAGAACCACAGCACGGCGTTGATCTCCCGCCCGTCGCCGCGCTTGATCAGCCCGCCCAGAATCTGCTCGCCGACGATATTGCCGAGATAGGTGTCGGTCACGGTCTTGGCGATGTTGCGGTAGATGAATATCTCGGCGACCGCGCCCATCATGTCGACCAGGCGCCTGAGGTCGGCGACGTCTTCCTCGGTGAAGCCGCCCTTCCGATTGGTGGAGAACGACGCGACCGGCACCNGCCCTGCCGGCCGAGCTTCATCGGGAAGGCGATGTAGTCGACGCTGCCGCCGGCCTTCAGCTCGTGCAGCACGGTGTGGGCGCTCTCCGGCAGGTCCTCGAGGCAATAGCGCACCGTCTGCCCGGTATTACGCACCTCCTGCATCGGGCTGCCAATATAGGCCGGACTGTCCAGGATGCCGTGCAGGCGCGGCACCTCCTCGTAGCCCCCGTCGCGCCGCCACAGCACGCCGGTCGCGACCATCTGGGGATGGATGAGCTGCAGGCCGATGTAAAAGCGCCAGATCGGCAGGTCGGCCGCGACCGCGCGCTTCATCAGCCCGTCGACGAAGCGGCCAAGCTCGGGCTCCAGCCGGCCCTCGGTCAGGATCCAGTCGAGCACCGGCTGCAATCGGGCGCTGCCCGCCGTCGACGGCAGCGCGTCAGGCACTGCCGACCACAGCCGCGACCTCTTCGCTGGAGGTGCGGAAGACCCTGTTGGTTGAAAGGTCGGCGATCCGGTCGATGTTGTCGGCAACATCCTCCAAGGTTGGCGACCGACCGGTGATTCGCAAGCCCGGCGCCTCGCGATACTCGATGCGCGCGAAGGTGCCGGCGCCGGCGCTCCAGATCTCACCGGTCCGCTGGCACTGCTCGCTGCACAGATAGGCGACCATGGGCGAGACGTATTCGGGCTTGAGCTTGGCTACTACCTCGGGGGTCATCAGGCTCTCGGTCATGCGCGTGCCGGCGACCGGCGCCAAGGCATTCACAATGATGTTGTATTTCTGGCCTTCGAGCCGCAACGCATTCATGAAGCCCACCACGGCGAGCTTGGCGCCGCCATAGTTCGACTGGCCGAAATTGCCGTAGATGCCGGAG
>VBAF01000177.1:0-4590 GCA_005884705.1 Alphaproteobacteria bacterium | reverse complement strand
GGATCGGCCAGGCGGCGTGCGTCACATAGGCGGTGCCGAGGAAGTGGACCTTCACCACGAAGTCGAAGTCCTCGATGGTCATGTTGTGGAAGGTCTTGTCGCGCAGCACGCCCGCGTTGTTCACCACGATGTCGACCGTGCCGAAGGAATCGACCGCCGTCTTGACGATGTTGGCCGCGCTCTTGGGGTCCGCCACCGAATCGTAGTTCGGCACCGCCTGACCGCCCGCCGCCTTGATCTCGGCCACCACCTTGTCGGCGGCGGCGTGATCGCCACCCTTGCCATCGACGGCACCGCCCGGATCGTTGACCACCAGCCTGGCGCCGCGGCTCGCCAGCAGCAGCGCATGCGCGCGGCCGAGCCCGTTGCCGGCGCCGGTGACGATGGCGACGCGATTGTCGAAGCGGATGGTCATTTCATTGTTCTCCTTCGAATGCCGTCGATCAAAGTGATGGTGTCATCCCGAGCGAAGCGAGGGATCTAATCCTGGACCGCATAGATCCCTCGCTGCGCTCGGGATGACACCAAGGCTCGGGATGACACGGAACTCGATGCGACGGCGGTGTCACGTCGCGCATTTCGGCCGTTCCCCAAGGTTTGCAGAGCCGTTGGCTTTGCCGGTATTTGAGCGTATCCAATCGGCCAATACTAGGAGTTCCCGCATGGCCGCCACGGCCCAGGCCCGCCCACCGCACGTCGACGCCACCATTGCCGAACTGAAGCGGCTGTACGGCGAGCGGTTGACCACCGCGCACGCCGTGCGCGAGCAGCACGGCAAGGACATTTCCTATCACGAGGCGCACCTGCCCGACGCGGTGGTGTTCGCCGAATCGGCCGAGGAGGTGCAGGCGATCGTCCAGCTCTGCGCCCGCCACAAGACGCCGATCATCCCGTTCGGCACCGGCACCTCGCTCGAGGGCCATATCAGCGCGCCCAACGGCGGCATCTCGCTTGACGTCAGCCGCATGAACAAGGTGCTGCAGGTCAACGAGGCCGACCTCGACGTGGTGGTGCAGCCCGGCGTCACCCGCAAGCAGCTCAACGAGTATTTGCGCGCGACCGGTCTTTTCTTCCCGATCGATCCCGGCGCCGACGCCTCGCTGGGCGGCATGACCAGCACGCGCGCCTCGGGCACCAACGCGGTGCGCTACGGCACGATGCGCGAGAACGTGCTGTCGCTGCAGGTCGTCACCGCCGACGGCCGGCTGATGCGGCTCGGCCGCCGCGCGCGCAAGTCGAGCGCGGGCTACGACCTGGTCAAGCTGTTCGTCGGCTCGGAGGGCACGCTGGGCGTCATCACCGAAATCACGCTGCGGCTCTACGGCATCCCCGAATCGACGGTCGCGGCGACCTGCGCCTTCGAGACGCTGGAGGGCGCGGTCAACACGGTGATCCAGACCATCCAGTCCGGCATCCCGGTGGCGCGCATCGAGCTGATGGACACCTACACCGTCGACACGGTGAACAAATATTCGAAGCTTTCGCTGCCGCTCAAGAACCTGCTGCTGCTCGAGTTCCACGGCACCGAGGCCGGCACCAGGGAACAGGCCGAGATGGTGCAGGCGATCGCGTCGGAGCATGGCGGCGGCGACTTCGCCTGGACCAGCCAGGCCGAGGAACGCAGCAAGATGTGGCAGGCGCGCCACGACGCGGCGTGGGCGGCCAAGGCGTCGAAGCCAGGCTGGGGCATGTGGGCGACCGACGTCTGCGTGCCGATCTCGCGGCTCGCCGAATGCATCCTCGAGACCCAGAAGGACATCGTCGCCAACGACCTCTACGCGCCGATCGTCGGCCATGTCGGCGACGGCAACTTCCATCTCACCATGATGGTCGACCCGAGCGACCCGGCTTACCTGCCGAAGGCCGAGGCGCTGAACGACCGCATGGTGGCGCGCGCGCTGGCGCTCGGCGGCACCTGCACCGGCGAGCACGGCGTCGGCATGGGCAAGATCAAGTTCCTCTACGAGGAGCACGGCGAGGCGATGTCGCTGATGCGCTCGATCAAGAAGGCGCTCGATCCGGAGAACATCATGAACCCCGGCAAGATCATCGGGCCGATCAATTAGGGTCGAAACCCATAAAGTCGTGCGCCGCTGCGTTTGCTTCCAGCCTCGGTTCCAGACGTCGGCAACGGACTTGGAGGGTCGGTTTACTCGATCACCTCGTCGGCGCGGGCTTCGACGGAAGCCGGGATGGTGACATCCAGCGCTTCCGCGGTGCGCCGGTTCAGGATCAGTTCGAACTTGCTCGGCCGTTCGATCGGCATAGTGGCCGGCGTCGAGCCCGCCAATACCTTGCCAGCCATGAAGCCAACCTGCCGCGCCGCACCGAGGAGACTGGGCCCGTAGGAAAGCAGACCGCCTGCCCGCGCGAATTCCGCGAACAACGTGATCGCCGGCAGCCGGTGGCGAAGCGACAGGTCGGCAAGGTCCTTCACATTTACGAACATCAGCGGCGATGACAAGACGATGGCGGCGCCGGCACCACGATCCTTGGCGACAGCAAAGGCGCCTGCGAAGTCGGACCGCACGCGCACTTCCAGGAGATCGGTCGTCATCTTCAGCTCGGCTGCGATCTTGACCAGGGAGTCGACCTGCACCGGTCCCACGCTCGGATCCCATATCAAAGCGACACGTGACAGCCGCGGCACGCATTCGCGCAACAGTTCGATCCATTTTCCCGAGAATGCCGGCAGATCCAGAAAGACGCCGGTCACGTTTCCGCCGGGACGGGCGAGGTTCGCGGCATACCCAGCGGCCACCGGATCGGTTTCGAAATCGTAGGCGACGATGGGCACAGTGGTGGCCGCTTCCCTCGCGGCACGTAGGTTTGCCGGGCCGGCGGCGACGAATACCGACACCTTCTTCCCGATGATCTCGGCGATCATCGGCGCGACGTTGCCGGGGTCGCCTTCGGTGTAGCGCAGCACCAGCTCGACTTGCGATGGGGCGAAGCCCGAGGCACGCAACCCATCGACCACGACGTTGACAACCGGGGCGGAGCGCTCCCTGGAAGTAGTGAGCATGCCCACCTTGGGCAATTCGGGCTTGCCCTGGGCTCGCCCCGCTGCAGGCCACAAGACGGCGCCGGCGGCGATCCGGCCGAAACTGCGGCGGTTCATGCCGTCGTTCTCACTCGATCACCTCGTCGGCGCGGGCGAGGATCGACGGCGGGACGGTGAAAAGGTGCAGGATCGATTGTGCCGTCGGCACGGTTGCAGTCGTGTACGCATGTCGTGTCATCTGCAACTAGCCCTTACCCCAAAAGCAATGAACCCCGGACATTAATATGACCGCGCTCTCGAGCGATTGGGAAGCGTGTTTGGCACATCTCCGACGAGCCGCTCGACGTTGCCGACGTCTGGAATCGGCTCGAAAGCAGACGCAGTCTAGTCTTGCCGGAGTGCGGGCCCGGAAGAAAAAGGGCCGGCGGTTGCCGGCCCTTTCTCGCTGCGGAAGGCGCGCTGTCAGATCGCCGCCTGCACCATGATCTCGACCTTGAGCGCCGGGTTGGCGAGCTTGGCCTCGACGGTGGCGCGGGCGGGACTGTTGCCGGGCGACACCCAGGCGTCCCACACCTCGTTCATCTGGCCCCAGGTGCCGATGTCGGTCAGCCAGATGTTGGCCGACAGGATCTTCGACTTGTCGCTGCCGGCTTCCTTCAGGAACTTGTCGATCTTGTCGAGGATCTGCTTGGTCTGGCCCTTGACGTCGGCCTTGGCGTCGTCGGCGGTAAGGCCGGCCAGATAGACCGTGTTGCCGTGCACCACGGCGCTCGACATGCGGGGACCCGCGTTGACTCTCTTGATTGCCATCGTCTCTTCTCCCTCTGAATTGGGCGGCAGACTTTAGCAGAGGGAGGACGACGATGGCACTCTATGAACTGCGGACCTACACGCTCTACGTCGGCAAGATGGCCGAGGCGACCAAGCTCTACCAGGGGCTCGGCTACCCCGCGTTCGAGAAGGGCGGGCACCACAAGAACCTGATCGGCTACTTCACGGGCGACACCGGCACGATCAACCAGATCGTCCATATGTGGAAGTTCGACGACGACGCCCACCGCCGCGCCCACTGGGCCGCGGTGGCGGCCAACAAGGACTTCAGCGAGGGCTTCGTCTCGAAGTTCCGCCCGCTGGTCATGACGCAGGAGGTCAAGCTGCTGCAAGCCGCCCCGTGGGGGCCGCATCCCTAGAGCGGCCCCTAAAGCGGATTGGGCCCGATCACTTCCCAGTGGTGACGTTCAAGCGCACGAGCGCGCTCGGCGTCGCTGAGCGGCTGCGCGTGTTCGAACCTCTCCTCGACATACCGCCCGGCGTGGCCCGGTGTGTAGAGGAACACGGCGCGGCCCGTCCCGGGGCCGTTGTTCTTCCAGGCGTGCGGCACCTTGCGCGGCAGGAAAGCACAGGTGCCGGGGCCGCCGGAGAACAGCTCGTCACCGATCTTGAAGCTGAACTCGCCCTCCAGCACCCAGACGACCTCGTCGCTGTCATGATGCATGTGATGCGTGCTCTTGGTGCCTTCCGGCACGGTCTCCTCGAACAGCATGATGCTTTCCCCGGTCTGGCCGGCGGACAGCTTCAGCGCAAAG
>VBAF01000169.1 GCA_005884705.1 Alphaproteobacteria bacterium | reverse complement strand
GCCCGAAAGCAGACGACCACACTCTCCTGGATTTTGACCTTAGTTGGCCCGCGGCAGCCAGGGCAGCCGGCCGAACTCGATGCCTTCCTCGGCGAGCGCGCGGGCTTCCTCGTCGGAGGTCTCGCCGTAGATGCCGCGCTTGTCGCTCTCGCCGTAGTGGATCTTGCGCGCCTCTTCGGCAAAGCGCTCGCCGACCGGCTCGCAATTCTTCTCGACCTCGGCGCGCACTTTGAGCAGCGCCTCTCGCATTTCCTTGGGCATGCGCCGCGCCAGCGCGGCCATCTGCTGCTGCTCGGGGCTCGGCGCGGGCGCCGGAACCGCAGCCGGTATCTCGGCGTCGCCGCCCTTCTTGCCGATGCGCGGCGCCATGATGGCGCGCGCGATCTTGCTGTCGCCGCACACGGCACAGCCGATCAGGGACTTCTTTTCCTGGCGTTCGTAGGTCTTGCTGTCCTTGAACCAGCTCTCGAACTCGTGGCCCTTGGAGCAGCGCAGGCGGTATAGAATCATGAAATCGCTGGCAATTCCGACCTTGGCACTCCCAATTGGGGAGTGCCAAGGATGATGGGGTGTGATGGCTGATGATGCAAGAGGGCCGGTTTCGCCCTGGATCGCCCAATCGGCGGGCCTGGTCGCCCCGGCTGCCACCGTCCTCGACCTGGCCGCCGGCGCCGGCCGCCATGCGCTGTTCTTTGCCGGCCGGGGCCACCGGGTGACCGCAGTCGATCGCGATCTCAGCCGTCTGCCCGACCATCCGAACATCGAGCAGATCGAGGCCGATCTCGAGGATGGCAGTCCCTGGCCGCTCGCCAGCCGCCGCTTCGGTGCGGCGGTGGTCGCCAACTACCTGCACCGGCCGTTGATGCCGCCGCTGCTGGCCGCGATCGAGCCGGGGGGTGTGCTGCTCTACGAGACCTTCATGGAAGGCAACGAGCGCTTCGGCAAACCGAGCCGGCCCGAGTTCCTGCTGCAGGATGGCGAGCTGCTCGCGCTGGTGCGCGGCGTTTTCTCGGTGATCGCCTACGAGGCGCGGCTGGTGAGCGAGCCCCGGCTCGCCATGGTGCAGCGAATCGCGGCGCGCCGTTTGTGAGTCAGCCGGCGGCTTTCACCCGCGCGATGCCGTCTCGGATCAAGTTGACTGGCCAGAGATTGTGCCGATCGCTGTAGAGACCGAACAGGTAGCTGCCCGCCATCGCGAGCAGCACGGCGACGACGATCCAGAAGCGGCCCCGACGCGGCCGGCGATCGCGTCGCACTATTCCGCAGCCTTGGCGACCGGCTTCATCAGCACCGGCGGCGCATATTTCCGGTCGTGCTGCAGCGAGGGCACCATCTTGCGCGCCTCATCGACCTTGGCGAGGTCGATATCGGCGATCACGAAGCCCGCGTTCTCGCCGCCGGCATCGGCCAGCACCTCGCCCCACGGCGCGACCGCGATCGAATGGCCGTAGGTCTTGCGGTTCGAGCCCTTGTGCGTGCCGACCTGAGCCGGCGCGAAGACGAAGCAGCCGGTCTCGATCGCCCGGGCGCGCAGCAGGGTGTGCCAGTGCGCCTTGCCGGTCGGCACCGTGAACGAGGACGGGATCGCCAGCAGGGTCGCGCCGGCATGGGCCAGATCGCGATAGAGATAGGGGAAGCGCAGGTCGTAGCAGATCGTCATGCCGAGCACGCCCCACGGCGTCGCGGCCAGCACCGAGCGCTCGCCCGGCTTGAAGGTCGAGGATTCGCGGTAGCTCTCGCCACCGGCGAGCTGCACGTCGAACATGTGGATCTTGTCGTAGCTCGCGACGATTCCGCCGTCGCAATCGATCAGGTAGGAGCGGTTGCGGATCTGCTCCTCGCCCGGCACACGGACGTGGATCGAGCCGAGCAGGAACCATGCACCGGTCTCGCGCGCCGAGGCGCGGCAGGCGGCGAGCATCGCGTGCTCGTCTTCCGTCTGCGCCTTTGCCAGGGTTTCGGTGCGGTTGGCGCCGATCAGGCCGGTGTTCTCCGGCGTCATGACGAAGTCGGCGCCGGCGTCGCGGGCGAGCTTCGCCTGCGCGCGCACGAAGGCCACGTTCTCGGCGATCTCGTTGCTGACGTTGGTCTGGATCAGGCCAGCCTTGAACGCGGTCATGCGCCTATCCTCTTCAGCCCGCTTGGGCGAGCAGCGTGTCGAGCTTGCCCGCCTGCTCGAGGGCGGCGAGCTCGTCGGAGCCGCCGATATGCTGGCCGTTGATGAAGATCTGCGGCACGGTGCTGCTCCTGGAGCGTTCGCGCATCTCGGCGCGCTTGGCCGCATCCTCCATCACGTCGGTTTCATCGTAGGCCGCGCCCTTCTTCTCGAGCAGGGTTGGCCATGCAGAGCTCCTGGGCGATTATTACGCCGGCCGGACGACCCGCGCCAGCGTCAGGACGTCGACGTGGCGGGCCCCGGCGCGCTGCAGGGCAAGGGCGCAGGCCTCGGCCGTGGCGCCGGTGGTCAGCACGTCGTCGACCAGCAGCACCGCCTTGTCCTTGACCGCCTCCCGCCAGCGCGGATGAACGGCAAAGGCGCGCCGCACGTTGCGGCGCCGCTCCTCGGCCTTGAGCCCGGCCTGCGAGCCGGTCCAGCGCGCCCGCCGCAGCAGGTCCGGCGCCAGTTGCGCCGCACCGTCGCGCGCCACCGCCCGCGCCAGCAGGAGCGCCTGGTTGTAGCGGCGGGTGAACAGGCGGCGCCAATGGAGCGGCACGGGCGCGATCAGCTCGGCCTCGGCCAGCAGCTCGCCGGCCGCGCGCGCCATCCAGCGGCCATAGGCACGCGCCATGTCGGTGCGGTCGCCGTGCTTGAACGGCAGCACCAGGCGCCTGCTCTTGTCGTCGTAGACCAGCGCCGCCCGGGCCTTGCGAAAGCGCGGCGGCCGCCGCAGGCAGGCGCCGCATTGCGCTTCGTCGCCGATGGGCTCGGCGAAGGGCGTGCCGCAGCGGCTGCAGTGTGGCGCGGCGATGAAGCAGAAGGCAGGCCAGCAAGCGACGCACAGCGCGCCCGGTTCGGCGACGATCTCGTTGCAGCCGAGGCAAAGGGGCGGCAGGACCGAATCGAGCAGGCGCAGCAGCATCGTCTCGATTGAGCCGGGCAAATGCGTTGGCAAAAGGGCAACCCCTACCCCGCGCCGCGCTTTCGCCCTACATACCAGAGCGTGACGACCGATCCCCTGCTCGTTTTCGATCGCGCCACCTTGCGCCGCCGCCGCGAGCGTGCCGCTCGGCGCTGGGACGATCACGCCTTCCTCAAGCGCGAGATCGCGACGCGTCTGGTCGAGCGGCTCGACGACGTGCGCCGCGGCTTCGGCCTGGCACTCGACCTCGGCTGCCACGGCGACGAGATCGCCAGGGCGCTGGGCGATCGCGCAACCGTGCAGACGCTGGTGCGCGCCGACCTGGGGCTCGGCTTCGCCCGCGCCGCCCGCGGCCCGACCGTCGTCGCCGACGAGGAAGCGCTGCCCTTCGCGCCGCGCGTCTTCGAGCTGGTGCTGAGCGCGATGGATTTGCATTGGGTCAATGACCTGCCGGGGACGCTGATCCAGATCGCGCGCCTCCTGAAGCCCGACGGGCTTTTCCTCGCCGCCATGCTGGGCGGCGGCACCCTGTGGCAGCTTCGCCAGGCGCTGGTGGCGGCGGAGAGCGAAGTGGAGAGCGGCCTCAGCCCGCGCGTCTCGCCGTTCGCCGACCTGCGCGACGCGGCCGGCCTGCTGCAGCGCGCGGGCTTCGCGATGCCGGTCGCCGACAGCGAGACGATCGAGGTCGAGTATCCGAACGCGCTCGCCTTGATGCGCGACCTCGGCGCCATGGGCGAAAGCAATCTGGTGGCCGAGCGCCGCCGCAGCTTCAGCCGCCGCGCGACCCTGCTGCGCGCCGCCGAGATCTATGGCGAGCGTTTCGCGCTGCCCTCGGGCCGCGTCGCCGCCAGCTTCGAGGTGCTGTTCCTGCACGGCTGGGCGCCGCACCAGTCGCAGCCCAAGGCGCTGCGGCCGGGCAGCGCCGCGCATCGCTTGGCCGAGGCGCTCGGCACGACCGAGATCAGCACCGGCGAGAAGGCGGGACGCTGATGCGGCTTTCCGTCGGCGAGATCCTGGCCGAGAGCTTCGGCTTCTTCTTTGCCCGTCTCGGCCTCTTCTTCCATCTCGTCACGATCCCGTGGATCCTGTCGGTGCTGCTGCGCATGGCCGCCGCGGCGCTGGTCGAGCCGAGCCTGATGGCGGGACTGGTCGAGAAGGCGATCGACGTCCTTCCGACGGTGATGTTCGTCGTGCCGTGGATGCGCCTGGTGCTGCTCGGGCCGCAGCGGATCGATCGCCTGCCGGGACGCGGCTGGTCGGCGCGCGAGACGGCGTTCGTGTTCCACCTTCTGAAGGTCGTCGGCGTCACCTTCATGCTGCTGGCGGGCCTGCTCCTTGCGGTCGGGCCGTTCGACCCCGCGACCTTCGGCAGCGCCTCGGTTGATCCCGAGCAGATGCGCCGCGAGGCGATGGCGACGCCGCTCGGCGTGGGCTTCATCGTGTCCTTCCTGCTGGCGCTGCGGGTGAGCTTCGGGCTCGCCGCCACGGCGGTCGATCTCGACTGGTCGCCGCGCCGTTCGTGGGGCTACGGCCGCGGCAACAGCTGGCCGATCATCGGCAGCCTGTTCCTGGTCCTGCTTGCGGGCTCGACCGCCCACGCGGTGGCGCTCGTCGTGCCGCTGGCGATCCTGCGCGGGCTCGGCGCGGACTCCGCCGCCTGGATCGTCGCCTGGACGATGGCGATCCTGGTCTCCTATGGCGGCTCGGCGCTGGTCGTGACCGCCCAGGCGGTGATCTTCCGCCGCCTCACCAACTGGCGCGAGGGCGTGCCGCTCGCCTAGAGCTCGCCTAAAGCAGGTCGCGCAGCAGCGCCACCAACGGCACGTCGGCGGGCGGCATGGGATAGCGCGAAAGCTCGGCCGGCATGACCCACTTGAGGGCCTGGCCCTCGCGCGGCTGCGGCGTGCCGGCCCATTTGCGGCAGGCGAACACCGGCATCAGCAGATGGAACGTCTCGTAGCCGTGGCTGGCGAAGGCGATCGGCGCCAGGCAGCTCGCCGCCGTCTCGATGCCGAGCTCCTCCTGCAGCTCGCGCACCAGGGCGTGCTCGGGCGTCTCGCCGGCATCGACCTTGCCGCCGGGAAACTCCCACAAGCCGGCCATCGACTTGCCCGCGGGCCGCTGCGCGATCAGCACGCGGCCGTCGGCATCGACCAGCGCCACCGCAGCGACCAGCACCATCGGCCGGCCGCCGAGCGCCGGCGGCCCGCCCGGACACTCGTCCGCGAAGTTCAAGAACGGTAGCTGCCGTTGATGTCGATGTAGCCGTGCGTCAGATCGCAGGTCCACACGGTGGCGCGGCCGCGGCCGATGCCGAGATCGATGTCGATGACGACGTCGGAGCCCTTGATGTGCTTGGCAACCGGGGCCTCGTCGTAGTTCGGCACGACCTGGCCGCCGTCGGTGATCTTCACGCCGCCGATCGAGATCCTGAGCTTGTCGCGGTCGGCGCGCTCGCCCGACTTGCCGACCGCCATGACGATGCGGCCCCAGTTGGCGTCCTCGCCGGCGATCGCGGTCTTGACCAGCGGCGAGTTGGCGACCGCCAGCCCGATCTTGCGCGCCGCGCCGTTCGACGAAGCGCCACCGACATTGATGGTGACGAACTTGGTGGCACCCTCGCCGTCGCGCGCCAGAAGCTGCGCCAGCTCGATCAGCAGCTCGTCGAGCGCGCGCTTGAAATCGGCCAGCACCGGGTCATCGGCCTCCTCGATCGGCGCATGGCGGGCAACGCCGGTGGCGGCGAGCAGCAGCGTGTCGCTGGTCGAGGTGTCACCGTCGACGGTGACGCAGTTCAGCGACTTGTCGGCGGCATCGGTGACCAGCTTGTGCAGCACGCCGCCCGGGATCTTGGCGTCGGTGAAGACGAAACCCAGCATGGTCGCCATGTCGGGCGCGATCATGCCGGAGCCCTTGAGGAAGCCGTTCAAGGTCACCGTCCGCTCGCCGATCTTGGCCTGGCGGGTGGCGAGCTTGGGGAAGGTGTCGGTGGTCATGATCGCCGCCGCGACGGCCGCCCAGTTGTCCTCGCGCGCGCCCTTGATCATCGCCGGCACGACGGCCGCGAGCTTCTCCCAGTCGAGCGGCTGGCCGATCACGCCGGTCGAGGCCATGAACACCTCGTTGCGCGGGCAACCCAGTGCCTGCGCCACCGCCCGCGTGCTCTCCTCGACCGCCTTGTCGCCGAGCTTGCCGGTGAAGGCGTTGGCGTTGCCGGCGTTGACCAGGATCGCCCGCACCTTGCCGCGCGGCAGGTTCTTCTTGCACCAGTCGACCGGCGCCGACGAGGTCTTGGACCTGGTCAGCACGCCCGCGATGGTGGCGCCGGCCGGCAGCACCGCCAGCATCACGTCGTCACGGCCCTGGTAGCGCAGGCCGGAAGCGGCTGCTGCGAGCTTGACGCCGGCGATGCGCGGCAGCGTTTGACGGCGGACATCGAGTTCCTTCCCCCCGGGCGCACCGTCCATTCCGGTGCAGCCGAACGGCCGAGCCTACACCAGAAACCGCATGAAAAGTGAGTTTTACTTCGGCGGGTTGGGCAGCGCGGGCGCCGGAGTGGTCGGCGCGACGGCCGGCTTCGCCTCGACCTTGCTGCCGTCGATGTTGAATTTCTCGATCTTGGCGGTCAAGCGCAGCTGGTCGAAGAACTGGGTCACCGTCTCGCGCCCCAGCTCTTCGCGAATCGGGTCGGCCAGCTCCTCGAAGCTGGGCGGCGGCGCCTGGCGGCGGTCCTCGAGCTTGATCAGGTGGAAGCCGAATTGCGTCTTGACCGGCGCCTCGCTCAGCTCGCCCTTCTTGAGGGTGAAGGCGGCGTCGGAGAATTCCTTCACCATGTCGGTGCGCTTGAACCAGCCGAGGTCGCCGCCCTCCGCGCCGGATGCCTTGTCGGTCGACTTCTCGCGCGCGAGCTTGTCGAACGCGGCGCCCTTCTTCAGCTCGGCCAGCAGATCCTTCGCCTCCGGCTCGGTCGCGACCAGGATGTGGCGCGCATGGACCTCCTCCTCGGCCGGCATCGACTTCAGCTTCTCCTCGTAGCGCTGCTGCATCTTCTCGGCGGTGATGCGCTTGGCGACCTCCTTGGTCAGCCAGTAGTCCTGGACGACCTGCTCCTCGACGAAGGCCAGGCGCTTCTTGAAGGCGGCATCGGCGTCGGCCTTGTTCTTCTTGGCGTCGGCCACCACCAGCTTGCTGCTGATGATGCGCTCCAGCAGGGCGGGGTAGACGCTTGCCAGCGGCACGTTGCGGTATTGCGCCGGCAGCGCCTGCTGGGCGACCTCGAGCTCGGACAGGTAGATCGGCTGGCCGTTCACCGTCGCCACCACCGGATCCTTGGCGGCGGCGGCCGGGGCGGTCGGCTGGCCGGCGGGCTGAGTGGGCTTCTGCGCCGGCGGCTTGGCGGCCGGCGGCTGCTGCGCCTCGGCAAGGCCGCCAACCGTGAAGGCTGCGCAGACGAGGGATACGACGCGCAGCAAACGCAGGCACGGCAACATGGCGGACTCCAGCGACGATCGAGAGGCGGGCGGCAACCCGGTTTACACACTTCGGCCCGTCCAATGGCAGCGAATTGTGCCAATTTTCCGTGAGACGACTTGTCCCGACCCATGATCGGGACTTGTTCCAATCGATCGTCGGGACTTGTCCCGATCGATGATCGAGATGTGTCCCGTTGGCCGATTGGCGGGCGCTTGCGTTGACACTGCCGGATGCGCTCTCTATCTCTCAGGAGCAGGCGGGCCGCGTGCCCGCCTAAGTTATTACAAAATAGAGGTTTTCATGCTCGGCGTGCTCGCCCGAAGCTTGTTCGGGACGGCCAATGACAGGATCGTCAAAGGCTTCGACAAGCCGGTGGCGAAAATCAATGCGCTGGAGCCGGAGGTCGAGAAGCTCTCCGACGAGGCGCTGCGCGCCAAGACGCTCGAGTTCCGCGAACGACTGACCAAGGGCGAGACCGTCGACGACCTCCTGGTCGAGGCCTTCGCGGTGGTGCGCGAAGCGGCCAAGCGGACCCTCGGCCAGCGCCATTTCGACGTCCAGCTCAAGGGCGGCATGGTCCTGCACCAGGGCAAGATCGCCGAGATGAAGACCGGCGAGGGCAAGACCCTGGTGGCGACCCTGCAAGGCAAGGGCGTGCACGTCGTCACCGTGAACGACTACCTCGCCCGGCGCGACGCCGAATGGATGGGCCAGATCTACGGCTTCCTGGGCCTCACCGTCGGCGTGATCGTGCACGACCTCAGCGACGAGCAGCGTGCCGCCGCCTATCGCTGCGACGTCACCTACGGCACCAACAACGAGATCGGCTTCGACTATCTGCGCGACAACATGAAGTACCGGCTGGACGCCATGGTCCAGCGGCCCTTCCACTACGCCATCGTCGACGAGGTCGATTCGATCCTGATCGACGAGGCGCGCACGCCGCTGATCATCTCCGGCCCGGCCGAGGATTCCTCGGAGCTCTACCGCCGCGCCGACACGGTGATCCCGCGGCTGCCGACCGACGCCTACGAGAAGGACGAGAAGAACCGCACCGTCGTCTTCACCGAGGGCGGAGTCGAGCAGGTCGAGGAAATCCTGCGCAGCGACGGGCTGCTGCCCGAGGGCCAGAGCCTCTATGCGCCGACCCAGATCACGCTGCTGCACCACGTCACCCAGGCGCTGCGCGCCCACAAGCTGTTCACCGGCGACGTCGACTACATCGTCAAGGACGGCCAGGTCGTCATCATCGACGAGTTCACCGGCCGCATGATGTCGGGCCGCCGCTATTCGGAAGGCCTGCACCAGGCGCTCGAGGCCAAGGAGAAGGTCGAGATCCAGCGCGAGAACCAGACGCTCGCCTCGATCACCTTCCAGAACCTGTTCCGCATGTATCCCAAGCTCGCCGGCATGACCGGCACGGCGCTGACCGAGGCCGCCGAGTTCGGCGAGATCTACCGGCTCGAGGTGGTCGAGATCCCGACCAACGTGCCGGTCACGCGCAAGGACGCCGACGACGAGATCTACCGCACGCTGACCGACAAGACGCGCGCCATCGTCAAGCTGATCAAGGAGTGCCAGGACCGCCACCAGCCGATGCTGGTCGGCACCGTCTCGATCGAGAAGTCCGAGGCGCTGTCGGAGGCGCTCAAGCAGGCCGGCATCAGGCACAGCGTGCTGAACGCCCGCTTCCACGAGCAGGAAGCCCAGATCATCGCCCAGGCCGGCCGGCCGGGCACCATCACCATCGCCACCAACATGGCCGGCCGCGGCACCGACATCCAGCTCGGCGGCAACGTCGAGATGCTGGTGCGCCAGAGCGAGCCGGAAATCACCGCCAGGTTCGCCGACGAGGCCGAACGCAAGGCGGAGATCGCCCGGGTCGAGGCCGAGATCCGCGCCGGCGTCGAGCGCGACCGCGAGATCGTGCTCAAGGCCGGCGGCCTGTTCGTGGTCGGCACCGAGCGTCACGAAAGCCGGCGCATCGACAACCAGCTGCGCGGCCGCTCGGGCCGCCAGGGCGATCCCGGCGCGTCGAAGTTCTTCCTGTCGCTCGAAGACGACCTGATGCGCATCTTCGGCAACAACAAGGTGCTCGACTGGGTGCAGAAGAAGGGCATGGCCGACGACGAGGCGCTGACCCATCGCTGGCTCAACAAGGCGCTCGAGACGGCGCAGGGCAAGGTCGAGGCGCGCAACTTCGAGATCCGCAAGAACCTGCTGCGCTTCGACGACGTCATGAACAGCCAGCGCAAGGAGATCTACAAGGAGCGCACCGAGCTGATGGCGACCGAGGACGTCTCCGACGTCGTCACCGGCATGCGCCGCGACGTGATCGACGGCATGGTGTCGCGCGCCATTCCGGAGAATGTCTACGCCGAGCAATGGAAGACCGCCGAGCTCAGGGAAGACGTCAAGCGCGTGTTCGGCCTCGACCTGCCGGTCGACGAATGGGCCCGCGAAGAGGGCATCGCCGAGGACGGCATCAAGCAGCGCCTCAACGATTCGGCCGACCGGCTGTTCGCCCAGAAGGTCGCGCAGTACGGGCCCGAGGTCTGGCGCCAGGTCGAGAAGAGCATCCTGATGCAGCTCTTCGACCAGAGCTGGAAGGACCACTTGCTGCACCTCGACCATCTGCGCCAGGGCATCGGCCTGCGCGCCTACGGCCAGAAGGACCCGCTCAACGAATACAAGCGCGAGGCCTTCAACCTGTTCAATGACCTGCTGACCGGCTTGCGCGAGCAGGTGGTGAACGTGCTCGCCAACCTGCAGCTCCGCATGGAGCAGCCGCCCCCGCTCGAGCCGGCACCGATCGGGCCGCCGCAGGGGCAGATGCGCGAGATCCACGAGGACCCCGCGCTCGCCGCCCTGCAGGCCGACGATCCGGGCTTCGACCCGGCCGATCCGTCGGGCGGCGGCGTGGCGACGCTGCAGCGGCCGCGCACCAACCCCAGGGTCGATCCCAACGATCCGGCGACCTGGGGCAAGGTCTCGCGCAACGCGTCCTGCCCCTGCGGCTCGGGCAAGAAGTTCAAGCACTGCCATGGGCGAGTTTAGCCGGCGGGTTTAGTACGGCCTCGTACGCGGCGCACCGGCACAGCTTTGCCACAAGCGCCCTCGGTTTTCCGGCCTAGCTTCCGCAGGCATGTGGCTCGGTCCGATCCTTCCCGTGCTCGCCGCGCTGATCGCGGGCGTCGTGGCGTGGCGGCACCAGACGCGGCGCCTCGGGCGGCGCACCTACTACGAACCGCGCGGATGGGACACCACCGAGGAGGAATTCCGGCGCGGGGCGATCGGCCATCGCCGGCGCCGGCGGCTGGGTATCACCGTGCTCAGCGCCTTGGCGGGATCGGTCGTCGCGACCGCCGCCCTGCAACTCGTCCAATTGACTGAAGCGATCAGGGGCGGCTGACGCCAACCGCCCCGACCGCACGACTATTGCAGCACCCGCTGCCCGGCGTTGCCGCCTGTGACCATGCACGCGTCGATCGCGCCGCGGGTTGACGATCATTAATGTTACACTATAACGTTCTGGCTGCAGTCGATCACGGGAGAATGGGCGATGCGACGTTGGCCGCGGCGGACGATGGCGCTTTGTGCGGTTCTGGCACCGGCTCCGGCCCTCGGCCAGACGACGCCGCCCACCGCACCGGCCCCTTCCTTACCGCCGATCACGGTCACCGCGACGCAGCTCGACGACGCGCGCGGCTCGATCCAGCCCAGCCTCGGCGCCTCGCGCTACGATTTCACGCCGGGCGTCATCGACACGGTGCCGCAAGGCGAGCAGGCGCCGATCAACCAGGTGCTGCTGCGCGCGCCGGGCGTCGCGCAGGACAGCTTCGGCCAACTCCATGTCCGCGGCGACCACGGCAACCTGCAGTACCGGCTGGACGGCGTGCAGCTCCCCGAGGGGCTGTCGCTGTTCACCAACGCGCTGACCACCCAGTACGCTCGCAAGATGTCCCTGATCACCGGCGCGCTGCCGGCGCAATACGGCTTCCGGACCGCCGGCATCATCGACATCGCGCTGAAGTCCGGCACCAGCGATCCCGGCGCCGAGGCGACGATGACGGCGGGCACGCGCGATTGGCTGCAGCCGTCCTTCAACTACGGCGGCCGGTCGGGGCCGATCGACTACTTCGTCACCGGCCAGTTCAAGCACAACAGCATTGGCATCGAGAATCCAACGGCGTCCTATACGCCGCTGCACGACGACACCGACCAGTGGCACGGGCTGGCCAAGGTCACCGGAATCATCGACGAGCAGACGCGGGTGAGCTTCATCGGCGGCGCCTCGCATGCGCGCTTCCAGATCCCCAACAATCCCTTCCAGACGCCGGCCTTCACGGTCGCCGGCTCGACCGAGCTCAACAGCGCCCTGCTCGATGCGCAACAATGGGAAAGCACCTATTTCGGCATGGTGTCGCTGCAGAAGCACTACGGCAGCGCCGACTTCCAGCTGTCGGGCTTCGCGCGCCACTCCAACCTCACCTACAAACCCGATCCGTTCGGCGACCTGATGTTCAACGGCATCGCGCCGTGGTCGAGCCGAACCAACCTCGCGATCGGCGTGCAGGGCGACGGCAGCTGGAAGATCGCGTCCAACCACACCGTGCGCGGCGGCTTCCTGGTGCAGCGCGAGCGTGCCACCGACGGCACCAACGCGCAGGTTCTCCCGATCGACGACACCGGCACGCCGACCAGCGATCAGCCGACCGGCCTCGTCACCGGAACCGACAACACCGGCTGGCTGTATGGCGTCTATCTGCAGGACGAATGGAAGGTGACGCCGACCGTCACGGTGAACCTCGGCCTGCGCTTCGACCAGGCCAACCTGGTCGTTTCGGAGAACCA